>JAJBTG010000167.1 GCA_020860985.1 Oscillospiraceae bacterium | reverse complement strand
TTTTTAATAATTATAATAATCTTACCCACTGAGTTATTTAAATTTATTTGGGAAATCAAATGCGGAGCCTTGTTAGAAGCGGCTCCGCTTTTGATTTTAAATTCTAAATCGTTTTGACAAGCGTCTTAAGGTACGCGCCGAACTCGTCCTTTAAATCATCGCGTCCCAACGCAAATTCAACCGTTGCCTGCAAAAATCCCTGCTTGCTTCCTATATCGTAGCGCTTTCCCTCGAAATCATAGGCGTACACGTCCTCGGTCTTGCTGAGCATAACGATTGCATCGGTAAGCTGTATCTCTCCTCCGGCGCCCCTCGGGGTACGCTCCAGGCATTTGAACACAGCCGGAGTTAATACATATCTTCCGAGCGCTGCAATATCGGATGGAGCCTCCTCCGCCTTCGGCTTTTCAACCATGGATTTCATTTTATATAATCTGCCCTCTACCCTGTCGCAGTCGAGAATCCCGTATTTTGAAACGCAGTCCATGCCGACCCTCTGCACGCCCAGAACGCTTGAACCGACCTTTTCAAACTGCTCCGTAAGCTGCTTTAAGCAAGGCTTATCGCTTACTACAACATCGTCGCCGAGCATCACCGCAAACGGCTCATTCCCCACAAACGCCCTCGCGCAAAGTACCGCGTGACCCAAGCCTTTCTGCTCCCGCTGACGAACAAAGTGAACATCGATTTTATCCGAAACCTCCCGCACCGCGTCAAGCATCGCCTGCTTATTGTCACGTTCAAGAACAGCCTCAAGCTCGAACGCTTTATCAAAATGGTTTACTATCGCGTCCTTGCCGCGGGAAACTATAATAAGCAGCTCGGTTATGCCGGATGCTATAGCCTCCTCGGCTATATATTGTATTGTAGGCTTGTCAACTATCGGAAGCATTTCCTTCGGGATTGCCTTTGTCGCAGGAAGAAAACGTGTTCCGAAACCTGCCGCGGGGATAACCGCTTTTGTTATTTTCATTTCACAGCTCCTTTCACAAAACCAAACTTTAATTTCATCGCATTTCCTTTGAGCGCGGCATGATTTTATCGTTTTCTCCCGTCAAATTCCGAAGCAGATTTACCGCAAAGCTCAAAAGACTTCTGTTTTTATACTTGTCATTATACAACATTTCTGATATAATAACAAGTGGATATTAGAAAATTTACAATTGAGGTGAAGAGTTTATGTATATAAAAGATATATTCGCAAATAAAAAGCCCGTGCTGTCATTCGAGGTTTTTCCGCCGAAGCAGGAAAATACCATCGATACGGTAACAAAGGCAATAAACCAGATATCCGCACTGCCCATAGACTATATGAGCGTTACCTACGGCGCGGGCGGCTCCACGTCGAAAAAGACCGCGGAAATCGCCGAGTACATGGAAAGCAATCTCAAGCTTACCGCGCTCGCGCATTTGACCTGCGTATCGCTTACGCGTGAGCAGGTTCGTCAATCGCTTACCGATTTGCGGGAAAAAGGAATTAAAAATATCCTCGCGCTGCGCGGAGATATACCGCAGGATAAATCACTGCTCAAAACCGATTACAAATACGCATCGGAGCTGACGCGCGGCATAAAGGATTTCGGAGGATTCTGCGTCGGCGGGGCGTGCTATCCCGAATGTCATCCGGATTCATCGAGCCTTGACGCGGATATTGAAAACCTGAAAATCAAAGTGGACGCGGGATGCGATTTCCTTGTTACGCAGATGTTTTTCGACAACGAGGCGTTCTATCGTTTTCGCGACAAAGCCGTTAAAAAGGGCATAAACAAACCCATTACGGCGGGCATTATGCCCCTGATGAACGCGGCGCAGATTATGAAGATGTGCTCGCTTTCCGGCGGAGCTTCAATGCCCTCAAAATTCACGCGCATAGTTTCAAAATTCGAGGATAACCCCGAGGCATTAAAACAGGCGGGCATCGCGTACGCGGTCGATCAGATTATCGAGCTTCTGACAAACGACGCGGACGGCATTCATGTCTACACCATGAATAAGCCCGACGTTGCGGAAAAAATTATCGGCGTTATCAACAACCTATTTCAATCATGAAAAAGGTAATAAGCTTAACTCGCCGAGCGATTGAGGACTACAATATGATTGAGGACGGCGACACTGTTGCCGTCGGCGTTTCGGGCGGAAAGGACAGTCTTGTTTTGCTGTGCGCGCTTGCAAAGCTGTCGCGGTATTATCCGAAAAAATTCACCGTCAAGGCGCTTACGCTCGACATGGGATATAAATCGGATTATTCAAAAATCCAATCGCTGTGCGATGATTTGGATGTTGAATTTATTGTCAAGTATACGAATATAAGCGAGGTAATTTTCGATATACGCAAGGAACAGAATCCCTGCTCGCTATGTGCTAAAATGCGGCGCGGCGCGTTGAATGACCTCGCGATTCAGTCCGGCTGCAACAGGGTTGCTTTGGGACATCATAACGATGATGTTCTGGAAACCTTTTTTCTCAGTCTTATACATGAGGGCAGAATAAGCTGCTTCTCGCCCGTAACATATTTGAGCAGGACGGATATGTATCAAATCCGCCCCATGATTTATGTTCGCGAAAGAGATATACGCGGCATCGTAAATCATAATGACATACCCGTCATAAAAAGCTCCTGTCCGGCGGACGGCTCGACGCAGCGCGAATACATGAAAGAGCTTATAAAAAGGATTGAAAAGGAAACCACTCCCGGACTTCGGAAAAGACTGTTCACCGCTGTCCAAAACAGTTCAATCAGCGGTTGGAAAATTTGAGCCTTAAAACAGAATATTCATCAATAATAAACCCGCAAAGGATTTCGAGATTTGCGCCTTGAGAACCAAAAAACAAAGCAGACAAAACCGAAACGGTTTTGTCTGCAATCTAAAACCATTGCGGTTTTTTTGAAATGCTATATTTTTTTACATAACTTTTTTCGCGTATTCACTTATTATTTCTGAGATTTCCTCATCGATGGAGCGTCCGTTTTCTTCCGCGATTTTCTTAAACTTTTCAATTATGTCCACAGGCAGCTTAAGATTGTATACTACTTTTTCACTCACGACTAACACCCCATCCTTACAAAACCAATTAAAAAATGCGCTGCCGAAGCAGCGCATAAAAAACGTAAACTCCCGTTGCTTGCAGTGCAAAATCGGATACTTTAACACAATAAGTGTATACGAAAATAGAGTATGCATTTTTATCATAGACAAAAACGATACATTTAATGTGTTTTTTAATTTTGCACTGCATAAATAGTATATCACATATGGTATTCTTTTTCAAGAAATTTTCAATAACAAAAATTTTTTTCATATATGAGGAAATCATATCG
>JAJBTG010000186.1:2005-3320 GCA_020860985.1 Oscillospiraceae bacterium | reverse complement strand
TTGTAAGTATCGGCAAAAGCAAAACCGCCCATGTATTTATAATCGAGAAAAATCCCGTCATGATTGAAGTCGCGTAATGCATATTTACAAGATAGAACATAACCCCCGTAAGCAGCAGGAATATCGTCAGAAAAACATATCCCAGCATTGAGGTAAAGTACGCTTTAAGCTCCCTGTTGAATATTGCTTTCATTTCAATCCTCCTCGCTATCGTTTGTCGTTATCTTAAATTCGTTCGGCTTGATTTCATTTTCCTCCGTCTGCGCCGAGCCGGTAACCTGTAGAAATATATCCTCGAGTGAGGCTTCTATCTTTTTCTGCATAACTATCGGCATACATTTTTCCGCGAACGCGAAAAACAGCTTTTTGTTAAATTCCGAATCAAACTCCGAATCAAGCTCTATTTCAAAATCAAACGATGTATCGTCAAACGTTCCGAGCGGCTTAACGGCAACAACGTGTTCAAGCGATGAAAGCACCTCTTGAATATCGTTTTCCGCGCCGGAAACGCGCAGCATTAGCCTTTGATTTTCGTCGGTATTTTTTGACAGGTTCTCGGGAGTGTCCTCCGCGACGATTTTTCCCTTGTCGATAATGATAACTCTTTCGCATACCGCGCTTACCTCGCTCAAAATATGCGAGCTGAGAATTATCGTGCGGGTTTTTCCCAATTCCTTTATGACATTTCTTATCTCTATAATCTGATTGGGGTCAAGTCCCACTGTAGGCTCGTCCAAAATAAGAACCTCGGGATCGCCTATGAGCGCGCCGGCAAGTCCGACTCTTTGCTTGTATCCCTTTGAAAGATTGCCTATCCTCCTGCCCCTTACGTCGTCAATATGGACAAGCTCCAAAATACCGTTAATATGCTCCTCCATACTTTCCTTTTTAATTTTTTTCAATTCGTAGACAAATTCAAGATATTCCTCAACCGTCATGTCAAGGTAAAGTGGCGGCATCTCGGGGAGATAACCGATTTTCTTTTTTGCCTCCTTCGGATTTTCGAGAATATCGATACCGTCCACCGTTACGGAGCCGGAGGTATATGAAATATATCCGGTAATAATATTCATAGTTGTGGATTTTCCCGCGCTGTTCGGGCCCAAAAATCCCATGACCTCGCCCTTGTTGACCGTAAAGCTTACATTGTCAAGCGCAAGCTTATCCCCATAGGCTTTGGTTAAATTTGAAACCTTTATCAATTTATAAAACCTCCCGTACATCAAAGGGCGAAGCCCCGTAGTCCTCGGCGCCGGCTTAATCCAGCGCCGGAAATTTAAGCCTGAATCCGCTTTTCCGCGGACATCGGCGTATT
>JAJBTG010000186.1:970-1995 GCA_020860985.1 Oscillospiraceae bacterium | reverse complement strand
ATCCTAAGCTTAACTCCTACATTGTACCACATATTTTTTAATTTTCTGTGAATAAATTATTAACTTTCTTCTTTAATTAAACTTATCGCAAGTTCGTCGAGCTGTTCCTTGTCAACGCTGCCCGGAGCGCCGGACATAAGCTCGGACGCGTTCTGAACCTTAGGGAACGCGGTAACGTCGCGCAGGCTGTCCGCTCCGCACATTATCATGGCAAGTCTGTCAAGACCTATACCCATGCCTCCGTGAGGCGCCGCACCGTATTTGTAGGCTTCAACCAAAAATCCGAATTTCGCTTCGATTTCCTCCTCGGTAAGTCCCAACGCGCGGAACATTTTCTGCTGAAGCTCATAATCCGTAATTCTTATCGAGCCGCTTGAAAGCTCCGTGCCGTTTAAAACAAGGTCGAACGCCTTTGCAATTACCTTGCCTAGGTCGGAGTCGAGATATTGAATACATTCGTCCATTGGCATTGTAAACGGATGGTGCATCGCAATCCACGAATCGCTGTCCTCGTCATATTCAAAGAACGGAAATTCCGTAATCCAAAGGAAGTTGTATCCCTCTGGAATAATATCAAGCTGCTTTGCTATTTTTAATCTGAGCGCGCCCAATGTCGGAAGAGTTACCTTATTTTTATCCGCGATTATAAGCACGACATCGCCCCTTTCCGCGCCCAAACGCGAAAGAATAGCGTCAAGCTCACCCTCGGCGAGAAATTTCGCGAAGCCGCAGGAAGGAGTCTCCTCAACCCAACGCACAAACGCGAGCCCCTTTGCGCCTATTCCGCGAACATATTCGGTAAGCTTATCAATTTCCTTTCTTGTAAGCGTTGAAGCCGCGCCTTTGGCTAATATCGCCCTTACCGAGCCGCCGTCCTTAACAGCCGACGAAAATACGCCGAAGCCGCTGTTTTCAACCAAATCGGAAATATCTTGGATTTCCATTCCGAATCGCGTGTCCGGCTTGTCCGAACCGTAACTTTCCATCGCGTCTTTATAGGTAAGTCTCGGAAGCGGCGTAGTAAT
>JAJBTG010000186.1:0-960 GCA_020860985.1 Oscillospiraceae bacterium | reverse complement strand
GCGTAGGAATATCTATATTCAGTATTTCTCCGAATAAACGCTTTATAAATCCCTCGCACATTTCAAGAATATCGTCAACCTCCACAAAGGACATCTCGAGGTCAATCTGCGTAAACTCCGGCTGACGGTCGGCTCTTAAATCCTCATCTCTGAAGCATCGCGCAAGCTGTATATACCGGTCATAGCCGGCAATCATCAAAAGCTGCTTATACATTTGCGGCGACTGCGGAAGAGCGTAAAAGCTGCCGTGATGAACGCGCGACGGTACGATATAATCGCGTGCGCCCTCCGGCGTGGATTTTATCATCATCGGAGTTTCTATCTCTATAAATCCGTTTTCATAGTAATAATCGCGTGCAACCTTCGCTATCCTGCTTCGCATGATAAGATTATCCTGCAAAGTTTTTCTTCTTAAATCAAGGTACCTGTACTTTAAGCGAAGCTCCTCGTTTACATTTGTATTGTCCGCGATTTCAAACGGAGGAGTCTGCGCCTTGGCAAGTATTCTCAAATCATCTACGTAAATCTCTATATTTCCCGTCTTGATTGCGGCATTTTTGCTTTCCCTCTCTCTTACCGTTCCCTTTGCCATCAGCACATATTCGGCATGGCAGGATGAAGCCTTTTCAAAAATCCCGCGCGCGGTACCGTCGTCAAACGCAAGCTGAACAATACCGGTTCTGTCGCGCAAATCTATAAATATAAGATTTCCCAAATCCCTTACCTTTTGTACATATCCACCCACAATTACCGTGTTTCCCGCAGCTTCAACGTCGCCGCAGTAGTGCGTGCGCTTTAATCCGTTCATTGTATCCATTGTAAATTTATCCCTCCTGAATGTTTCACATATATCTTATTTTACCCCATATATTGTGGTTAGTCAAGTAAAAATAACAAATTTTATAACAATGTGTTAATTTTTTGTAACAGGGGTTGATTATATTTTATTTTGGATTTATA
>JAJBTG010000206.1 GCA_020860985.1 Oscillospiraceae bacterium | reverse complement strand
TGTACCGCCGCTGAAAAAAGTAAGTGGGCCCTGCCTCCTATAGAGGCGGGGGACATCTTACTTTTAGTTATATCAATCCGTTATACTTGGGCAAAGGATAGTCCATCTCATAGTTTCGGCAGAGATCGAGGAATGATTTTGCTGCCGGTGTCAAATATTTATCTTTGTGGCGAAGTATATAAAAGCTCCGTCTGAAATCCATACCTTCAGCTCCTATAGTAACCACCAAACCGCGCTCTAACGCGCCCTGTATCATTCTGTGCGGCAGAACGGCAATTCCCAAGCCGTTGATAACGGCGTTTACAAGGGCGGTTGTGCTTGTAGCCTCCCAAATTGGTTTGACGGATATGCCGGCGTTTGAAGCCGCTTTATCGAAAACCTCCCTTGTACCGCTCCCCTGTTCACGCAAAAGGAAACGCTGCCGTTTAAACTGCTCTAAGGACAGCCTTTGTCCCTGTCGGAACCCCTCTTTCGGAGAAGCGATAATGCTCAAACGGTCCTCCATGTATTCTTCGGCGTACATAGCGGGATTATGCGATATGCCCTCTATCAATGCAAAATCCAGTTTGTTATTCATAATAGCGCGTTCGAGCCGCTCGGAGGGAGCAACGGTTACTTGCACCTCCGTGCCGGGGTGTCGAATATAAAAGGCTTTTACATAACCGGGCAGAAATTGGGATCCGATCGTAATGCTTGCGCCTACTCGCAGCAGACCGACGGAATCCCAATTTCTCATTTCTCGTTCCATATCGTTAAATTGGGCGGAAATACGAAGCGCGTATTGTAAAAAATTTTCTCCCGCGGGAGTGATTTTAAGCCGCCTGCCGATACGGTCAAAGAGAACAATGCCGTAATATTGCTCCAGCTCCTTGATTGCCAAACTGACCGCTGGCTGAGTCATATTCATATTTTCCGCGGCTCTTGTTGTATTGCAGTCCGCGTCACAAACAGCGCAAAAAATTTTCATGTGTCGTAAAGTCATTATTCCTCACCTTATAAGTAAAACAGTATTATTTCTATTTAATTATATTATTTCCATTATTAAAAGTCAAGTGGTATAATGTCAGCAGTGGGGTGATGAGGTGAAAAACATAGAAAAATCAAAATTAGTACAGCTGTTCTTATCCGTTTTTAAATTAAGCGCTTGTACCTTTGGCGGCGGTTTTGTTATTGTTCCGCTGATGCAGAAACGCTTTGTGGAAGAATTGGGTTGGATTGAAGAGCAGGAGATGTTGGATATAACCGCTATAGCACAATCCTCTCCGGGAGCGATTGCTGTAAACGCTTCTATATTGGTCGGATATCGTGTCGCGGGAATCCGCGGCGCGCTGCTAAGCGTATTGGGGACGGTAACGCCGCCCATTATTATCATTTCAATTATTTCATTGTTTTATCAGGCATTTCGCGACAATGCCATTGTTAATTTGGTTATGGCGGGAATGCTTTGCGGGGTGGTTGCCGTAATCTTTGATGTGGTCGTTAATATGGTAAAAACAATTTTTCAAAAAAAGCAGCTTTTGCCGCTTTTCGTTTTGGCGGGAGCGTTTATCGCGGTGCGTTTCTTTTCGGTGAACATCATTGCGGTGATTCTCGTTTGCGGCATTATAGGCGCGGGTGAAACACTGTATAGAGAAAAACGCCGCAAGGCGGAGAAATGGAGATTAAAATGATATATTTGGAATTATTTTGGAGTTATTTACAAATAGGTTTGTTCAGCATCGGCGGCGGTTATGCCGCCATGCCGTTAATTCAGCATCAGGTGGTCGATATTCATTCATGGCTTACCATGGCGCAGTTTGCGGACATTGTAACGATTGCGGAAATGACGCCGGGACCGATTGCGGTAAACTCCGCAACCTTTGTCGGGACAATGATTGCGGGACTGCCGGGTGCAATCGTTGCAACTATCGGCTGCGTATTTCCGTCCTGTGTAATTGTAACGACGCTTGCTTTTGTTTACTACCGTTTTCGCGGGATGAGCATTATGCAGGGCATCCTTGCCGGACTTCGCCCAGCCGTGATTGCGATGATTGCGTCAGCGGGAATCAATCTGTTTTTCACGGCAGTATGCGGTACAACGAATTTGCCCGCTGCTTTTAGCGATGTGGATATTGTCGCATTAGTGATTTTCTTGGGTACATTTTTTGTTCTGCGAAAATGGAAGGTAAATCCCATAAAAGCCATGGCGGGGGCAGGCGCGGCGGGACTTATACTTTTCTCATTGTTCTGATGTCGGAGGTGAAAATATGCTGTATATAATGCAATCGGGAACATTGTCTGTATCGGAAAGCGGTGAAAAGCTTGCACAGATTAAAAGCGATTTTTGTGGTGCAAAGAAAACTATATCCCTGCAAGGTGAGAATACAGAATATCGGACAGACATTGACATTACGGATACTTCTACGGAGCAAAGAGAGGATGTGCGCCGACGAGTGTATATACTGAAAAACAGTGATGGTGAAACGCTGATGGAGGCACATCCCGACTATGCCGAGGATGATAATCCGGATGTTGTCGGATGGTCGATTTATCGAGCGCAAAAGGTCGATCACGCGGATATATCGATTGGCGGCACATCGTATTTGCTGGTTATGCACAACAGTCAAAACTATTCTCTGCTGGATAAAGATGGAGATAATGTGCTGCAAATCATACATAGGGGAATCTTCGGCGGTTGGACAATAGATTCCAAGGAAACATTCCCTCCGCAGATGCTGTGCGGTTTGTTTGTATTCTGCCGCTATATCGAACAGGAAAACGAGTTTATTGTTGTTTAATTGCTTGTATGCGGAACCGCCGGAGCGAAGGGCGAAAAGGTAAATTGAATACGAATCGATCAACCGTAATAAGCAGGTCGCTGCGGACGGAACCGCATAATTCCACATAAATCCCTCAATTATTCACACTTTAGCTACTGCATTTGCCCGCATTTTCATGAATAAATAAAATTAAAAAATCGGAGTACACCAATATTTAGTTTTTGTTCATCATCTTCGGCTCGCCAATACGTGATTACCAATAAATCCTAAATGCCGATTTGAAATAATAGAGAGCATTTGTACTGTAGTGAATTTGCAAGTATGTACAGCCGATGTTCCACATTAAATTCATACAGCCGTTCGTTTTAGTGTATAGTTATGTTGACGAAACCAATCGTTGCATAACTATCAGAGGACACTTCTATTTTTAGCTGCAATCCTTATTGTACAGGCAACGATACCTCTTTTGGTAAATCATATGAATCTATTCCCATTTCCTTTTAAATCGGAGCAATGCTTCTGCTAAGCTTGCTTATAGCAGAGCTTGCGACTGATTGCAACCTCCGCAGG
>JAJBTG010000240.1 GCA_020860985.1 Oscillospiraceae bacterium | reverse complement strand
ATATGTTGTGTATGTTACTATTCTATCACAAAAATTTCATTTTGTGAATACTTTTGTTGAAATTAGTTTTCAATTATGTTACAGAATTATATCATTTTTGATACAAAAACTTGGAGGAAATACCATATGGGAAATTTTGAGAGCAAAATAACGGAAAAATTAACCGAAGAATTTAATCTTAAACGCTTCCAAGTTGAGAACACCGTGAAGCTGATTGACGATGGCAACACAATCCCTTTTATCGCGCGATACCGCAAGGAGGCTACCGGTTCGCTTAATGACGAGGTTCTGCGGGAGCTGTACGAGCGGCTCAACTATCTTCGCTGACTTGAGGAAAAGAAAGCGGATATTATCCGCCTTATAGATGAGCAAGGCAAGCTCACGCCCGAAATCAAATCCGATATAAACAGCGCGTCTACTCTTTCGGAAATCGAGGACATATACCGCCCGTACCGTCCCAAGCGCAGAACCCGCGCCTCAATCGCAAGAGAGAAAGGACTTGAGCCGCTTGCCCAAATTCTGCTTGAACAGAATATCTTTAACGGAAATATCGACAGTATCGCGCTTGACTACATAAACGCCGATAAAGGCGTGGAAACCGTTGAAGAAGCATTGAGCGGCACCATGGATATAATTGCCGAGGAAATCAGCGACAATGCCGAATACAGAAAAACAATCAAATCCCTAACCTTACACCGCGGACTCATCGTTTCCAAGGCGGCTTCGGAAAACGACAGCGTATACCGACTTTATTACGATTTTTCCGAACCGCTCGATAAGCTCGCAAACCACCGCCTGCTTGCAATCAACCGCGGTGAAAAGGAAGGCTTTTTAAGCGTAAAAATCGATGCCCCGACCGAGGATATTATTAATTACCTATATAAATGTACAACTCCTAAGCGCGGCTCCCTTACCACTACATATGTAAGGCTTGCCGCGGAGGATGCGTATAAGCGCCTTATAGCTCCGTCGATTGCCAACGAAATACGCGCCGCGCTTACAGAACGGGCGGAGGAGGCTTCAATCAAGGTATTCAAGCAAAATCTTTCGGGACTGCTTATGCAGCCGCCGATTAAGGGACGTGTGGTTCTCGGGTTTGACCCGGGCTACAGAACCGGCTGCAAAATTGCGGCGGTTGATGAAACGGGAAAGGTTCTGGACACCGGAATCGTGTACTGCACCCTTCCCAATCATGACAAGGATAAGGCGAAAAAAATTCTAAAGAAGCTAATCGAAAAGCATAATATAGAGGTTATTTCAATAGGAAACGGAACGGCTTCAAAGGAGTCCGAAATATTCATTGCCGAGCTTTTAAGCGAGCTTGACCGCAAGGTTTATTACGTTATGACAAACGAAGCGGGCGCTTCGGTCTACAGCGCGTCCAAGCTTGCGGCGGCGGAGTTCCCGCAATATGACGTTGCTCTGCGCAGCGCCGTTTCAATCGCGCGCAGATTGCAGGACCCGCTTGCGGAGCTTGTTAAAATCGACCCGCAATCCATCGGCGTGGGACAGTATCAGCACGACATGAATCAGAAGCGTCTTGGCGAAGCGCTCGGCAGAGTTGTCGAGGGATGCGTAAACAATGTCGGCGTTGACTTGAACACCTCGTCGCCGTCGCTTCTGTCATATGTGGCGGGAATCAGCAAAACTATCGCGGGCAATATAATAACCTACCGCGAGGAAAACGGAAAATTCAAATCCCGCAGCGAACTGCTTAAGGTCCCCAAACTCGGAAAGAAAACCTTTGAGCAATGTGCCGGTTTTCTGCGCATAAACGATGGAAACAATTATCTCGACAATACCTCCGTACACCCCGAAAGCTACAAGGCTGCGGAAACGCTTATTGAAAAGCTCGGATACAGCGAAAAGGATGTTACCGACGGCAATATTTCAGATATTAAATCAAGGCTTAAGCGATACGACTTAAGCGAGCTGTCCTCCGAGCTTGACATAGGAGAAATCACAATTTCCGATATTGCGGACAGCTTGCTCAAAAGAGGCCGCGACCCGCGCGAGGAGCTTCCGCAGCCGATTCTCAGAAGCGATATTCTTTCCATGGAGGATTTAAAGCCGGACATGATTCTTACCGGAACCGTAAGAAACGTAATCGACTTCGGAGCATTTGTGGATATAGGCGTTCATCAGGACGGACTTGTGCATATTTCAAATATTTGCGACCGATACATCTCCCATCCCGGTGATGTTTTATCCGTCGGCGATATAGTTAAGGTTCGCGTGCTTGATATAGACGTACCGAAAAAAAGAATTGCATTGACAATGAAGGAGGTTTAATTATGAATAGCATCGATTTCCCCAAAATAGGACTTTCCTTTAACATCAACCCCGTAGCGTTCACAATAGGCTCGAAAAACATCTATTGGTACGCATTGATTATACTTACCGGCTTCGCGCTCGGACTTCTGTTCGTTTACCGAACCTGTGAAAAGCGCGGCGTAAAAAAGGACAATATATGGGACATTGCCCTGTTCGGACTTATATTTGGAATTATCGGGGCAAGAATTTACTATGTAATATTTGCACTCGACGAATTTTCAAGTCCGGCGGAGTATTTCAAAATATGGAACGGCGGCCTCGCTATTTACGGCGGAATCATCGGGGCGATAATTTCTTCCTATATATATTGCCGCATAAAGAAGCTTAATGCGCCTCTCGTTTTCGATGTGTGCGCACCCGGACTTCTTATAGGTCAGGCAATAGGCAGATTTGGAAATTTTGTAAACTGCGAGGTCTACGGCGGCGAAACCGACTCAATCCTCGGAATGTCGATAAACGGTGCCTCCCCCGTGCATCCGGTCTTTCTGTATGAATCGCTGTGGAATATTGCCGGTCTTATTATTCTGCTGCTATTCCGCGAAAAAAAACATTCAGACGGACAGATATTCTGCTTTTATATTTTCTGGTATTCTCTCGGAAGATTTTTCCTCGAGGGTATCCGCGACCCACAATATATACTCTGGCTTGTTCCCGGAATTATAGGAATATCTCAGGCTGTAGCGCTTGCGGCAATGCTTGTTTCGATAGTATTATTTGTAGTATTTTCGCGTAAAAGAAGGAAAAACGGCAAAGCCTGACATATATTGTCGAAAAAGCTAAAATCTTGGCATACGAATCTTCGACATTTTTTTGTAATAATATTGACATAAAAAGAGGTTTATTGTAAAATAATTGTATAAATTGGCGGTTGCAAAAACGGAGATACGCTGACGCAAAATACTGCTGCATTACTCCCCGATGAATTTTATTGCGCCGCCGATAAAGATTACTGTTTATGCCGACACGATTCGGCGGAATGGAGATTATTATGAACTATATTGAATT
>JAJBTG010000114.1:3150-3381 GCA_020860985.1 Oscillospiraceae bacterium | reverse complement strand
CTTTATGAGGGAACCACCTATCTTCCCATAAGGGCAATAGGCGAGATTATGGGCAAAACGGTTTACTGGTATGAAAACGAAAAGAAGATAGAGCTTAAAGAAGCCGGAACAACCGTTACGGATGCGGACGTAATCATAACGGACAGCGAATCAACGGATGAAATCACATTGCAGACCGCAAAGGAAATCGCGTTGGAAAAGGCGGGAGCCTCGGAAAGCGATGCGGAATTT
>JAJBTG010000114.1:0-3140 GCA_020860985.1 Oscillospiraceae bacterium | reverse complement strand
AAGATGAAGCGTGATATAGAGGACGGAATACGCTGCTATGAGTTGAAATTTGTTGTTGGAACGGTAAAATATTCGGCGGATATTTCCGCGGCGGACGGTACGGTTTTATCCTGGGAAGTGAACAATATCGGCAATAGCTCAACGTCAAGCTCGGAGGATTTAATAGGTATTGAAACGGCAAAGGAAATTGCCTTGGAGAGAGTCGGACTTTCGGCGGATGACGTAACATTTATAAAGGAAAAGCAAAAGCTCGACGACGGAATACAGGTTTATGAAATAGAATTTTGCAGCGGCACAACGGAGTATGATATTAAAATAAACGCCTCAAGCTGAGAAATTCTGGAGTTTGAGGAGGAAACGGAAACATCTGCAACCTATACCGGCGGCGATGTTATAGGAATAGAGAAGGCAAAGCAAATTGCGCTGGAAAAGGCGGGCCTGACGGAGGACGAGGTTAAATTTACGGAAGCGTCGTTTGAAATCGAAAAGGGCAATCGTATCTATGAAATTGAATTCCGCAAGGGTGAATTGGAATATTCGGCGGAAATTTCAGCAGAGGACGGAACTATTATTTCGTGGGAGATTGATTAAAATTTGCGGCTCGGACGGTTTGTCCGCAGCATAAAAGGTGCGTTCCCGAATGGGGGGAACGCACCTTTTTTTGGAGAGTTTCAACGAAATGTTAAAATATATGTCTCAGCCCTATAAACGAGTTTACAGAGGAGCATCTCAATTTAGCTATTTAATACTATATGGGTCGTTTGACGCCATAGAAAGTATTATACTTAGATTTCCGTTTCTGCATCTTATATCGTCAATAAACTGTTTTTCGTCCGCATCCTTTTTCATTGTGACGCTGTACACAAGCTCGTAAAGTGAGCCGAGGTCGGTTGTCTTTACCTTTTGAAGCGTGTGCGAGGTAGTGTATTTTTTGAGTATCTCATCAAAAACCCCTTGATAATCAAGATCCTCGGGGATAACCACCTTAAGGTGCTTTGCCTGTGTCTTTGGTTTCGCAAAATTAACCTTGTTCAAAAGTATCAGGAACAGGCACAGTACCAAAACAAACACAGCTCCGTACATATATAAGCCTACGCCGCAGGCAAGTCCCGCCGCGATATCAAAGAAAATATATCCTATATCGACAGGGTCGCCGGGCGCGGAACGGAAACGTATAATCGAAAGCGTTCCGGCAAGCGAGAATGCTCTTGCGACATTGCTGCCGACGAAAAGAATGATAACCGAAAGAATAACCGGCAGCATGGTAAGCGTGAGCGCCAGGCTTTGCTGATATGTGTTCTTATGAGTGAATATGTAGGTAAAGCTTATCGCCAGTCCGAAAATCAGTGCGGCAGCCATTGTTATAGCCGCGCTTCCGAAAGTCAAATCGCCGGAAGCGACGGTTGATATTGTATCTAAAATAGTATCCATTTTTTAAATCCTCCCTTAAACCGTCTGACGCGAATCGAAACGGCGTAATTTAGCTTTGATCGGTTCATCCTTTTTGTTTATCGTGCGTTTGAACTCTGTTCCGTACTTTGAAAAGCTGCTTCTTCTCAATTCAAGCTCCGTAATCATTTCGCAGAGCCATATAGGCATAGCGCGGCTTGTTTTGATTTCCATCAGCCATGTGTCCGAGGGCAGCAGCCTCTTGCCGTAATCCCCCGCTTCAAGGCGCACGTCATGACGTCTTGTGCGGATATTGGTATCAAACGAAATTCTTAAGTCGTCATTTCCCTTTTCAAAGTATGCGAGCCTGTCATAAGCGATATATACCTTTGGCTGAAGGTCGTACATCTCAAGGAAGTATTCAAGCTCATTTAAAACCTGAGCGTTCATGTAGCTTTGAGTTTCCGGCAGGTCGCGTGTTTCTATAAAGTCATAAGCCTCGTTCAGCTTGAGAACGGTTCTGCGCTTGTTTACAAGTCCGTTGAATTTTTTCTTTATTTCAAGAAATACCTTTGAATCCAACTCCGGAACGCCATACGCGCGCAGTCGGAGCTTTTCCTTGTAAACCGGCTTTGAGAGCGACTCTCTTATAAGATGGTCGTCCGGGGTGTCATAATAAATATTTGCAATGGTATAGCAGCTGTGATTCTCACAATGAGAATCGAGAACCATGTGCTTATCCATTATCTCGCAAACCTTGTGAAAGGTTTCCGTATCCATTTTATATTTGTGTTCAAATCGATTAAAAACTTCAATAGCCATTACGAACTCTCTCCTTTGCTCTTTATTATGAACTCATTTTAACCTAAGTTTCTTAAATAAACCTTAAAAATCTTAAGAATGTGTAAAGTTCATAATTTATTAATATTTTCCGCGCAGCTTATTTTTTATAAGGGTAAAGAGCTGTCTGCGGGATTCGGCGCTCAGAACAAACATTATGTTGAAAATAAGACCCAGAACAGCCGTTATACCGACGCAGATTATAAGATATGTCCATGAACCCCACGGCATGAAATGCTTTATTATAAGTCCTATAACGCTTATTACCGCAACGGATACAACCGATTTAATTACGTCGATGAAAAATGTAAAGCGATTGCAGTTAAGATAAATTGCGCCGTAAGGCACGGTGTATAGGAGGTCACGCAGGATGTTTATCGCGGCGCTTACCCCCGCCACGGCGAAAAGTCCCATATGAGTTGTTTTCAGCAGGATAAACACAATGGCTACATTTAAAAGACCCGTTATACAGATTAAAATAGAATTTATCTTGATTTTGTTTATTATTGTAAATACGTTCTGTATAATGGAAACCTGTCCCATTATCGCCCAGGGCAGAACCGTCAAAACCGATAATATCTGCAAATACAGCGAGTTTTGACTCGGAACCCATAAATAGAACAGCGGACTGCCGAATCCTATCAAAACGCCTATCGGGATGCTTATAATAAGTCCGATTATGCTCATTGAATATTTTATTTCCTTTACCATCTCGGGGATTTTATCCTGCGCGTAAAGCTCCGTAAGGTGCGGCAGGAAGGTGCCTATCATGGTGTTTAGGATATTGCTTATCATATTTGGTATTGTTTTTGCAATCGCGAGAACTCCCATATCAGCCGCGCCCAAAAGCAGGTTGGACATGAGCAGGTCAAGACCCTCGGAGAGGATTGTTCCCATTCGCGTAACGCTTG
>JAJBTG010000174.1:2271-3410 GCA_020860985.1 Oscillospiraceae bacterium | reverse complement strand
GTTAAAGGATAAATAATGTTGACTGACGCCCGAGGGCGTTAAAAATAAAAAATGTTTTTTGGAGGTAATAAAAATGTTAGTAAAGATTTTAATGGGTTTAATAGCTTTGAGTGTAGCCGCGCCGTATGTTATATACCGCGCAACAGGCAAAACAAAGGGTAAGGAATGTCTGCTTATGAACGCGATTACATTCTTCAGCGCTATAGGTATAGGCGTGGTTTATTCACTCGGCTGCGCGGCTCCGGCGTTCGCTGCGGGCGAGGCTGACGCGGCGCTTTCCGTAGGCGATGGTCTGCGCTATATAGGTATGGCGCTCTCAACCGGTCTTTCTGGTATAGGCGGCGGTGTTGCCGTTGCTTCGGCTGCTTCGGCTGCTATCGGCGCTATGAGCGAGAACGAGAAAATCATGGGTAAAACACTTATTTTCGTTGCTCTTGCGGAAGGTATTGTTTTGTACGGTCTTGTTATTTCAATCCTTATTATGCCGTCTTAATCGATTGATGAAATTCAATCTTGAATTTTACGGCTTGGATTCGGAGCGTAGCCGAAAAATCGAGCAGCTTTAAGCCGCTTTGCGGATTTGGCTTCGTGAAAGGAGCGAACATAAAACAATGAAAATGTATTTAATAAGCGACAACATAGATACGCAGGTCGGAATGAGGCTTGCGGGTATCGGGGGCTGTGTAGCGCACAGCCCGGAGCATATTGAATCCGAAATAAAAAAAGCGATTTCCGACCCTGAGCTTGGAATATTGATTCTTACGGAAAAGGCGGGAGCGGCGGTCAAGGACTATCTTAACAATCTTAAGCTGACGATGCACACGCCGTTGATTATCTAAATTCCCGACAGACACGGCAGCCGTGATATTGCCGATTCGATAAACAGCCTTGTACAAGAATCGATAGGCTTGAAGCTGTAAGTCGGAAAACATGGAGGGTGATTGACATGGATAACTTAACAGAAAAGCTCAATACGTTTACATCACTTGTATTAAAGGATGCTTCCCAAAAAAGGGATTCTATGATGGAAGAGGTTAAGCGCGAACATAAGGAAAGAATTGACGAAAAGGAAAACGAGTTTTTAACCGAAGCATATGAGGAAATTCAAAAAACCGTTTCCGACGCGAAAAAGCATTCCA
>JAJBTG010000174.1:0-2261 GCA_020860985.1 Oscillospiraceae bacterium | reverse complement strand
AGCTTGAAGCGAAGAAGCGGCTCTTGCTTGCGCGTGAAAAGATTATTTCCAGAGTTATGTCGGAGGCAGAGAACAAATTAAAGGAATTTACGGAGAATGACGAATATGAGGCGTGGCTTACGGCTAAAACCGAAAAGGCGTTGTTTGAGGTAGGTAAGGGCGCAAAAACCGTTTATATATCTCCGAACGATTTGCGCTTCAAGGAAAAAATAGAACAGCTTTCCGACGGCGCAAGGCTTACTGTTGAAGCCGCTCAGGAACGGGATTTTTTGGGAGGAGTTAAGGTTTATAATACCGACAGAAAAATGGCGGTTGATTATTCCTTTGGCGAAATGCTTTCGGAGCAGAAGAGTATATTCCTGCAAAACAGCGGGTTGACAATTGACTGAGAAAGGACTGAATAATAATGACAGAGGGTCAGATTTTTGGAATAAACGGTCCCGTAGTTAAGGTTAAAGGCTCGGACGCTTTCGAGATGCAGGAAATGGTTTATGTAGGCGGCGAGGAGCTTATCGGTGAGGTAATCGGCGTAACGTCGGACACTACGATTGTTCAGGTCTACGAGGAAACAACGGGACTGAAAATCGGCGAAACCGTAAAAGGTACGGGCGCGCCGCTTTCAATAACGCTTGCGCCGGGCATACTTTCGGGTATTTTCGACGGTATAGAGCGTCCGTTGGTTGACATAAGAAATCTTTCGGGGGCGTTTATAGCGCGCGGAGTTAAGGTGAGCCATCTTGACGAACGCAAAAAATGGGACGTTAATATAACGGCAAAGGCAGGCGATGTGGTATCCGGCGGCGATATAATCGCATCAACGCAGGAAACAAGCCTTATAGAGCATAAAATAATGGTGCCGCCGAACGTAAGCGGTACGATAGACTGGGCGGCGACAAGCGGCAGCTATAACATAACCGAAGTTATAGCCAAGGTCAGAACGGCGGAGGACGCTGTTATCGATATTACAATGAAGCAGGAATGGCCGATTAAAACCGCAAGACCGTATATTAAGCGGCAGATGCTTAAGAAGCCGTTGGTTACCGGTCAGCGTATAATCGACACAATGTTCCCGCTCGCAAAATGCGGAGCGGCGGCTGTTCCGGGCGGATTCGGTACGTGAATTAATATTACTAATAATAAGCTTGCATAATGGTGCGACTCTGATTTTATAGTATATCTCGGCTTCGGTGAGCGCGGCAACGAGATGACGCAGGTACTGGAGGAGTTTTCGGAGCTGATTGACCCGAAATCGAACAGACCCCTGCTTGACAGAACAATGCTTATTGCAAACACGTCAAATATGCCGGTTGCGGCGTGCGAGGCAAGCATTTACACAGGCATAACAATCGCGGAATATTATCGCGACATGGGCTACGATGTGGCGCTTATGGCGGATTCAACCTCACGTTGGGCAGAGGCACTGCGTGAGATTTCCGGCAGACTTGAGGAAATGCCGGCGGAGGAGGGTTTCCCCGCATACCTCGCGTCGAGATTGTCGCAGTTCTATGAGCGCGCCGGATATGTTACAAACCTGAACGGAACCGAGGGTTCCGTTTCGGTAATAGGCGCCGTATCGCCGCAGGGAGGCGATTTCTCCGAGCCGGTAACTCAGAATACAAAGCGTTTTATCCGCTGCTTCTGGGCACTTGACAAGAGCCTTGCGTATGCCCGTCATTATCCGGCGATACATTGGCTGTCAAGCTATTCGGAATATATCGATGATTTAACAGAGTGGTATTCCGAGAACGTGTCAAAGAACTTCATGGAAAAGCGCAGCCGTATTATGGCGATTTTGCAGGAGGAATCGAACCTTATGGAGATTGTTAAGCTAATCGGCGCGGATGTTCTTCCGGACAGTCAGAAGGTGACGCTTGAGGTAGCTAAGGCTATAAGAGTCGGATTTTTGCAGCAGAACGCGTTTCATGCGGATGATACATACGTTCCGCTCGAAAAGCAGAATAAGATGATGGATGTTATTTTGCTGCTTGATGACCGCATGAAGGAGCTTATCGATAAGGGAATAGTATTCTCGAAAATCGCGGAAGCCGGAGCGGTAGAAGATATAATAAGAATTAAGTACACAATAGGCAATGAGAGCATTGAGGCGCCGTTCCATGAGCTTCAGCGCAAGATAAACGAAACCTTTGATAATCTGATTGCCCAAAGGTATCGTGACGGGGAATAGGAGGTTTGAAATATGGCTATAGAATATATGGGTCTTAGTAATATTCAAGGTCCCTTAGCGGTTATCGACGGTGTTA
>JAJBTG010000151.1 GCA_020860985.1 Oscillospiraceae bacterium | reverse complement strand
CGGAATTTCAACCTCCATAACCTTCTCAACCTCTCCGACGAGTATAGAGATTGCCCGTTTTGCATCGAGAAGCTCTTTATCCGCAAGCGGTCCTTTTAGCGCGAGAAAGCGTCCGCCGACCTTTAGAAAGGGTATGCACCACTCGGAAAGCAGCGTCATATTCGCAACCGCGCGCGAAACAACAACGTCAAACTTACCGCGGTAGGCGCGGTTCGCGCCGCCGTCCTCGGCTCTTAAATGCAGAAATTCAATATCGCCGAGGTTGAGGTTATCCGAAACCATCCGCAGAAAATTGATGCGTTTATTGAGAGAGTCAAGAAGAGTAAGCTCGATTTCCGGTTTTGCGATTTTAAGAACAAGTCCCGGAAATCCTGCGCCGGTGCCTACGTCTATAACCTTGCCGCTTATATATCCTGTTTTAATTGCCGTCAGACTGTCAAGAAAATGCTTTGCGGCGATACCCTCGTCGTCCGTTATGGCAGTCAGATTGATTTTTTTATTCCATTCCTTAAGCAAATCCGCATAGCGGATAAGCTGTAGAAGCTGCTCGTCCGTAACGGGAATGCCCAGCATTTCACATCCGTCTGAAATAAAGTCTTTTATATTTTCCATTTTTATAATGTTTTCATCCATTCCGCAATCGGCTGTACATAAATTGTTTCGTATCCGAGCCTGTTCGGATGAACGCCGTCGCCGCCGGGACGCTCATCGGATTCAAAATACAGCCTGCACATTTCCTCGTCCTTAACATTTACGCCGACCTCCGTGTTATTCAGAGCGTATAAATCAAGATACGGTATATCCCATTTTTCACACGCTGATTTAATCATCTCATAATACGGCTCATAGGAGCTTTCCGCGTCATATGTAAACGCGTCATGGTTTATGACAAATCCGAGCTTGGATTCGGGATAATCCGACTTTGCCTTTTGGAAAAGCGTTTCAAGCGCGCCGGCGAAGGTCGTGTCGTCAAAGCTGCCGTCCAATTCGCCAAGCTCCGCATGGCACCAAAAGTCGTTTACTCCGCCCTGCATGATTACGTAATCAAGCTCATCGGGGAGCGTGTCAAGCATATCTATTATGCAGGGGCGGTCACCGTCCGCATCAGCTGACCATTTTATAGTTCTCGTACCGGTGGCTCCGCCCTGCGCCGCGTTCAAGGCGGTAAGATCATTGTATTCGCTGAGAATTTTTGCATAGCCGCCGATATAATTTGTTCCGTAGCAGATGCTGTCGCCAATCATGCCGACGCTTGAATTGTTCAGAGAATTTTGCTCAATCGTAACCGTTTGCGAGGCCTCGTCCCAGTATACCGAACCGCCGAAGCTTTCGGAAACAAACCGCAGAGGAACCATGGTGTAGTCGTCCGTTATCATCGGAGCGGCGGCGAGGGTATATGCCTCGTTGTTTTTATAAGCTTCCGTACTGCCGATTGTTACGCTGATTTTCACGTCGCTTTTCTGCGAGGTAACGGTGCGCGTTGTGCCGTTCCATTTAACGGAAGCGCCGAGAGCCTCAAAAATAGCGCGCATCGGAACGAATGTAGTCCCCTCGGTTATAAACGGCTCGACGGGACATTCGAGCTTTTCGCCGTCCAAAAGCACGGTTACCGAATCTGCCGAGGCGGAGGTACTGATTAGAAGTGCCGCCAAAAAAATCGGTATAAATTTTTTCATTAACAAATTCACCCTTTCCTATCCGAGAATTTTTTCTATCATTTGAGCAAGGTCTTGCGCTTTTTTGGTAATATATTCCTTATTCTTACCCTCAATCATTACTCTGACAAGGGGCTCCGTGCCGGACGGGCGGATAAGAACTCTTCCCTCGCCTGCGAACTCCTTTTCGAGAGCTTCGCACGCGGAAGCGATTTCCTTGTTTTCCATATATTTTTCCTTGTTTTCAAGCTTTACTGTCGCGTTTGCGAGAACCTGGGGAAGCACGTTTACTATCGACGCCGCTTCCGATGCCTTTTTACCTGTCTTTTTCAAAACAGAAAGGAATTGAAGCGCGCTTACAAGACCGTCGCCGGTGGTGTTATGGTCAAGAAAAATAATGTGCCCCGATTGCTCGCCGCCTATATTGTAGCCGTTTTTGAGCATTTCCTCAAGAACGTAGCGGTCGCCGACTTTTGTGCGCGGGATATTGATTCCCATTTGTTCGCCCGCTATGAATAAGCCCAGATTGCTCATAACCGTCGCGACGAGCGTGTTCTGCTTCAACATTCCCTGCTCGCGCATATAATTCGCGCAAACAGCCATAATTTGATCGCCGTCGATAAGCTTTCCGTTTTCGTCAACGGCAAGCATTCTGTCGGCATCGCCGTCGAATGCGATACCCACATCCGCACCGATTGAGGTTACATATGCCTGCAAGCTTTCCATGTGAGTAGACCCGCACATATGATTTATATTTACGCCGTCGGGAGTGTTATGGATTGCCTCGACGTTCGCTCCCAGCTTGTTAAGCGCTTTGAACGCGGTTTCATAGCTTGCGCCGTTTGCGCAGTCAACCGCTACTTTCATGCCGTCAAGCCGGCAGTCGATTGTCGAGCAGGCAAAGGAAACATAGTCCTCGACTGCGTTATGATTTGCGTTGACATAGCCGACTTTTCCGTGAGTCGGTAAATTTTCAATTACTTTTTCGTCGAGAATATACGATTCAATCTCGTTTTCAATTCCGTCCGAAAGCTTGTAGCCGTCGCCGTTGAAAAATTTTATGCCGTTGTATTCGCAGGGATTGTGCGATGCGCTTATAACAACGCCCGCGTCCGCCTTGTACAGGCGCGTGAGGTACGCAACAGCCGGCGTAGGCACCGTTCCGAGAGGAATAACCTTGGCTCCGACGGAGCAAAGACCTGCCGTGAGCGCCGCTTCAAGCATATCCCCCGATTTTCGTGTGTCCTTGCCGATAAGTATGCGAGGACGTCTTGACGCGTGCTTTGTCAAAACATACGCGCCGCATTGACCTGTTTTAAATGCAAGCTCCGCCGTAAGGTCCTTGTTTGCAATACCGCGGATACCGTCTGTTCCGAATAATTTTCCCATGATATTTCCATACCTTTCTGCCCATGAGTAGTGTTATTAACGCCCTTTTCGGGCAAAAAGGCGTTATAGTGAGGCGTGCGTGTCCGCACGCTGCCCAAAATAAAGTTTTAGGCAATTTAAATTTGTTTGGTACTTTTGTACGTACAAAAGTACATATCGATATATTGCAAAAAAATAGTTTTGCCCATAAATTAACATTCATTCTTATTATATAATAAAGAAGAATAAAAGTAAATATTTTTACGAAAAAAGTGTGAAAATCTACGGGAACAAATTTTATCTTAGCTTATATACGGAGCGTTTTGACATAATAACTAAAAGTAAGATGTCCCCGCCTCTATAGGCGGCGGGGTCCGCTTACTTTTTTCAGCGGCGGAGTTGATT
>JAJBTG010000112.1 GCA_020860985.1 Oscillospiraceae bacterium | reverse complement strand
TAAGTGCGCCCTTATCGGGGAATAAAAGGCTACGGCTGTCCGAAGCCTTTAAAAACAGTACCCAATTTTAAATTTTAAGCAGCTCTTTTAAGTACTCCTCAAGAGCGTCAACCTTTACTTCCTTGATACTCGGTAAAACCTTTTCAAGTACTGCGCCCTCTTGAATAAGTCGGCTTTTCATAAATATTCAACAGACATCAAGTCTGTTGAATATTTTGCTGTTTGCTTTGCAAACGCATCACGTCCTCGCTTTTCGCTCTTTCTCGCAGTCGCGCATTTGCGCTTCTTCAAGCCTGTGCTTCGCCTGCAAAAGCTCCTTTTCAGTTGCCATTGTTCGTAGCCTCTGTTGCTCGATTTGTAAGATTTTACTTGGTTAAAATAAACCATTGGTTGAAAAATCTCGAAAAGCAGTTCATTGCGTTTCCGCCGTATTTATGCTATTATATGATTATAACAGATGTTAAATATTTTCAAGGAGTTATGGATATGGACATAGGAGCAAGAATCAAGGAACTGCGCAAGAAGCACGGCATTACACAGGAGCAGCTTGCCGAACATTTAATGATTTCTGTACAGGCGGTATCAAAGTGGGAAACGGGAACTGCTATGCCTGATATAAACAGTATCCCTGCAATTGCGGAATTTTTCGGCGTAAATATAGATTATATTTTCGATTTTAAGCGAAAGAATAATGCGGAAGTTGAGAAAATCTGCGATGAGGCATATAGTTATAGGAAGTCCAATCCGATGATTGGAAGCAGCATTATTAAAGCGGGTTTGGAAAAATATCCGAATAACGATATTTTGCTTGTAAATCTTTTGTATACAATGGATTACGAGAAAAATTCAGATGAAGTAATCACAGTCGCAAATAAAGTCATTGAGGAAACAGCAGATGATGAAATTAAATATGACGCTTTGAGATTTCTTGCGTATGCCTATCACGCAAAGGGTGATGACGCGGCGGCTTTTGCGACACTTGAGCAAATCCCCGAGCTTTATTTTACAAAGCTATCGGAGTCGGCACGCCTTTTAAAAGGTAAAACAAAATATGAAGCTGCTGAAAAGCAAACGTGGATTTCGTTTGAAATTCTTCTGCAAGTGATTGCTGAAAAAGCAAAATATTTTGAAACGGAGCATATGCACGACAAGGCGCTGCGTGAATATGAGCGCGGATTGCATCTCATTCAATGTATGTCTGACGAGGAAAAAATTTGTAGATTTGATAAGTTTGTAAGAGATTTCAATGAAAGACTTAATTAAATAGCTGCTGTTTGCAAGACTTCACTTTTACCATTTTGGAAGTGAAGTCTTTTTCAATGCTGCTTTGCAAAGTATATTATCCCACTTGATATAACGCTCATAACGGAGCTGAAATCACATCTGTTCATTATAAAATCCTCACCACTACTTGTTCTCGTCCCATCGCAATTTATGACAATTCCACTTTTCTGCAAACTCTTCCTCGCTCACCATACAATCAAACACAGGCTCAAGGAAAATCTGAATTTCCGCTACTACCGAAGAAAATTCAAGAGTGTCATCCTTGATATTTTTTAAGAAGTATTTCCAACGTTTTTGCATATCCTCATCATCGGCAAGCGCCACGATTCGCTTAAAGCTGTCTTTATTGTATGGCGTACCTCGTTGTTGCAGGGTTTCAAAAATTGCTGTTTGCAATTTTGCTCCCTCAAAATCAAACGTTCTTGCCAAATAATAAATATCATAAAAATCCTTCATTCTGCCTGTCAGCTCAAAACGCTGCAATATAGCGTCGAATTTTTCGGCAATAGTGCTTTCAAGAGAATACGGCTTGATAATCGGAGCTTCAAAATCGGGAAGCTGTGTAGTGATAACACGCTCTTTCGCACTCGGCACAATCACATCTCCCACGCCTATATCCACATTAAACGGCACTCGAACATTCTTAATTTGTCCGATAATCTGCGTGCTGATACCGTGATATTTCCTCTGCGGAGAAATTTCCGCAAAGCCTTGAGCTGTCATTTTTATATAATCATTGCCTGTCGGAATATCAATAATTTTTAAAATCATATCTTTAACGCTATCAATTGAATTTGAATATCTGCGAAGCAGAAAATCAACATCAATAGTCGCTCGGCTCTCAAAATTCGTGAGCGTGTAAATAAATAATCCGCCCTTTAATATAAGGCAGTCAGCATATTCCGATTTTGACAGTTTTCTCAAAAACTCCTCCTGCATAAAAAGCTGTAGGCATTGCTGATAACTGATGCCGGAAGTCTTTGCCTTATTTCTGAGCTTTGCAAGAACCGATGCCGCAATATCTGCCATCACAACCACACTCCAATCAAGTCTTTTGCGCGATTTTGAACACGCAATTCCTTTGCATACCGCATAAGATTGGGAATATTCTTTTTTGAATCGCCCACGTAGCCTTGAACAGCCTTATTAAAAATTTCCCTATCCATCTTATTCATATTTTTCAAAACATCGCACATTGTACGGTCACGGTCATAAATGCGAACCGGTGTACAATCTATCTCACCCTTAGTTTCGCCTATGGCGAGCAAATCGGATTCAATTCGATATGCTTTGATAAAGGGATAATCAATCTTTGTGCGCTGGCGTGATGCATTTTTATCTATCGCAATATGCCATTCTGCGGGATTTCTGTCACTGTAGCCGTAATGGAACAGTGCTGTTTCCATACAAAGAACCGCGTCGGGAAACAGTTTGTTAATAATGACCACTTCGCTGCTGCCGTCATCGTCAAGCCAGCGATAATAACCGCGCCTGACTTTTTCTATCAGCCCGTCTTTCAACATCTGCTGAATATTTCTGTAATATATGTTCCTCGAATTAAGTTGAGCGGTTGACATAATGTAATCATATTCCGCAAAAATTTTTTTGAGATTTTCCCTATTCTTTTGGTTATACATAATCAACCTCCTACACTAAACCGCACCTTAATTTTTTAATAAAGGTGTGCTTTAATACATTATAGCATTTGTATGTTATAATGTCAATATTTTAATTGAAAATTTATAACTTGGACAAGTCCTAAATGAGATTGTATCAATTCACACTCAATTCGCGCTCAATGAAAAATCTGTCGGTCTTTTGTATACCACCAGTATAACATATTTGACAGAACAGTGCCATAAATATTTTGTAAATTCGTTCGACAAATATATTGCCTTTTCTCGTAATCGGCGATATAATGCAGGTAAGCAAAATGTTTTGGATTGCTGTTCGGGACGTACCGCCAAGAAGGGCGGGCGCGGCATAGCCGCGAGTTTTGCGCAAAGCGCAAAATCTACTGAAAGGATTAAGATTATGAAACAGCAATTAAACAAAACAACTGCTCTTTATTGCAGACTTAGCCGCGATGATGTCTGCGAAACCGCCGGTTTCGCAAGCAATGGAGACAGTATGAGCATACAGACACAGAAGTCAATGTTGAAGCGATATGCC
>JAJBTG010000070.1 GCA_020860985.1 Oscillospiraceae bacterium | reverse complement strand
ATTGATGACGACGACGCGTCCGGATGGTCCGCGATATACTCACCGCATAACGGTCCTACGGCATTACCGGAATAAACATATACCTCTTTCTTTTCCACGGAATCGAAAAAGCCCGCCGCTCCTTCATTATGCTCCTCGATTAGCGCGGCGCCGTTACTGAAATAAAATGTTTTTTCAATCACTCCCTCGGAATAAACCATTCCCACTTCCTGTCCGTTTTTGAAACTGCCGAGGTATATACATTGCTCCTCGCTTGTTTCATTGTCCATCGGCACAAGCGACGGCGCACCGACACTGCCGTAACCGTAATTATAAACATATTCAAAATCGCTTTTTCGCACGGTGCTTGTGACAGTCATCTTGCCTATGCCATTAGGCTTGCCGTTTTCGACCTCGCCCTCGTACACAGTCCAATCGTTGATTTGAAGTGTTTCTTTATTCGCCGCGTCCCATTTCTGTTCAAGGCGAAATTTAATCGTATCAAGCTCTGCCGTGCGTTTTTCATTGTCAAAAGTGACTTCGCCGAATACGCCCAAATCCCTCAGCTTAACAAGCATACGTCCGTTGATAAAGCTCGAGCTTACCTCTTCTCCGTTTATATAGGTTTTTATGTCGGTGGAATACACATCATAAAGCTTTTCATGTCCGTATGATTTTTTCACATTTATTTCATCGGGATCAAGATTTGTACGCGGTACCTCATCGTTTTTATCAACGGTAAGGGTCATAGCCTGCCCATCCCATACAACATCGAATCCGTAGTCGCGCAGCTCCTCGGCAATAACGTATGTTGAATCATTCACATTGTACGACGCTATCGGCTGCTTATCGATAAGCGCGCCAATGTCCGTGGCATAAACCGCACCGATAATTTCATCTGCGTATGTCGGAGCGCATAAAGCGCAAAACGCGGCTGCCGCAGTTATTACGAACAGCAATTTTTTCATATATATCCTCTTTTCTTTTACATCTCCTCAACCGCTTTTTTTATCTTTTCGTCCTTTTTCGCAACTCCCTCCGCCATTTTTTTACATCGTCCTTTATGAGCCTTACCGACTCATATCCCGCCTCAACGTCAACTCCCGCTGACTTATACGCATTTTCCGCCATTTTTTTATATCTCCTTTTTAATTATTGTTTATTTAAAGCTCATCTGAGCCGCTTATTCTTCATACATCTCAACATATTCAGCATATTCGCCCTCGAATATCAACGTTCCGTCATCATCGTAGCGGCGGTAATATCCGCAGTATTCGCCATTTTCAACCGTTCCTTCGCAGACCGCGCGGTAACAAAATCTGAAATTGTCCCCCATCGGCGCAAATGTTATTACGGACTCGCGCCTATAGCCGTCAACATGCGCGCCCTCTATACGATAACCCGATACCTCCGCGACCGAGCCGTTAGCGCTTCTCGCCGCCATTTTATACGGACTTTGTATTTCCACACCGTCAACAAATTCACCGTTTTCGAAAATCCCCTTACGCTTGAGCCAGCTTGCCGCATATGAAAGCCCGCTGTTGCCGGTCGGCTCTTCTTTTAAAAGCTCGATACCGAGTCCGTTTCGTCCGCTCTCATCGGCATAGCCGAACCATCGGTATTCCCTTGTGGAAAGATATGCCAAGACCTTAACTATCCCCTCGCTCTCGGACGCGATCCTTATATAAGCGTATTCGCTGTCCAAATCCAAAAAGTCCGTAAACGACGTGCTTAATTCAGCCGTTAAAAGTCCCGTGTCATCCGTAAGAGCATATACTTCATTGAGCTTTTCGGATGTAAGGTCAAAATTTATTCTGTTTTTGAGCATATTTCCCGACCAATCATAATTTGCCGAGCTTGTGCCGCAATAGCTGTACAGCGCCGCCGCGGGAATCAATATATGCCCGCCTCCCTCAAGCGCCGTCACTCGCTCGCCATCCATATACACGGCGGTCACATTCTCAAGCGCCGCTGTTTCGCTCGGCGCGGAATTTACGGTTATACCGTCAAGCATGGCAAATTCCTTATCGGAATTGTAAGTAATATTTATTGTGTCTCCGTGTTCGACATCAAAGCCGTAATTCTCTAAATCCGGCGCGTCTATCCACACACCTATAAGACGCGGATGCACATTCAGACGTTCGGTATATTCCTCATTATACGCGCCCGATGACGCGGTGTAATACGAAACAAGCGGCATTTCATCGATAAAGAGCGGAACGTCCGACTCATAAAAAGAACCTGCCGCGCTTATCTCCTCCGGCTGACATTCGGCATCGGTGTTTATTATGACACTGCCGCTTTCACCATCGTAATCCACGCCAAAATCCATTATAATCGCAAGGTCGCGAAGTCTGTAGTAATTACTGCCGCCGATATTAAAGCCCGTCATATGACACCTTGCGTTATCAATCTTAACGGCGTGGTCTGACAAATACGCAGTCTGCGTTTTAAGCTCCACGTCCGAGCCGCCGTCCGGCGTATAGCTCTCGCCGGTGGTAATAAGCACCATTTCCTCTCGGTAGGTATCGTAAACGCTCGAAGAATTATCCTTGCCCTATTCCACGTCAAACTGCTTTTGCGTGCCGTCAAACGCCGCCGCTATATCACGGAGCATAAAATAATTGTTTCCGTTGATGTTATATGCTTTTATATCGGCGCTCACACCGTTTATATAAACGGGCATATCGGACGGATACGCTGTTTCGGTATATTCCACCGCGTACACATAAAGCGGCGTGATTACGGCGATGACCGTCATCGCGAATATTACCAATTTTTTCAAGGCTTATTACATCTCCTCAACCGCTTTTTTTATCTTTTCGTCCTTTTTCGCAACTCCCTCCGCCATTTTTATTTTTGCGTCCGTGAGTGCGGTCTTTAAGTAATCGTATTTCAGAGCGAGCATTTCCGCCGCTAAAATTGCCGCGTTTGTGCCGTTGTCAACTCCGACCGTCGCTACGGGTATTCCCGGTGGCATCTGAACAGTCGCCAAAAGCGCGTCCATACCGTCAAAGGTTGACTTTATAGGAATACCGATTACCGGCACGATTGTGTGCGCCGCGATAACTCCCGCCAAATGCGCCGCCATACCCGCTGCGCAGATGATAACCTCGATACCGTTCGCCTCCGCGTTTTTCGCGAATTCCGCCGCCTTGTCGGGCGTTCTGTGCGCGGAAATTACGTTTACGTCAATGTCTATTTTAAATTCCTTTAATTTTGATACGCAGCCCTTCAGCTTGTCAAAATCCGAATCGCTGCCCATAATCAATGCTGCCTTTGGCATAATTGTTCACCTTTCCTCTCAAAAATTAATTACAATTTTACATTATAATAGTATCAAAATTTGCCTGTATTGTCAACATATATTATTATTTTTAACCCCCGGGATTTTGTATAAAGCCGTGTTTCGAGGCTTGCGAAAGCTTCAATTTCAAAGCTTGACGGTTTAAAAATTCTTGGGATTCACCAACCAAA
>JAJBTG010000053.1 GCA_020860985.1 Oscillospiraceae bacterium | reverse complement strand
CCTATAGCCGTAGGGTTGTTCCGCAACCTTAGTCCCTGTGAGACTAAATTCGCTTTGAGAGTTTACAGGGGACATCTTAATTTAGTTATATTATATGTTCTGAATACAAGGAGAGACATTATGAAAAAAATTATTTCAATTATCATGATTTTAACGATGAGTTTTTCATCGCTTACGGCAGTGTTTGCTTATACCGACTGCGAGGATGAAGCGGTTATGGATTTATCCGATTTGGAGGTTATGACAGGCTATGAGGACGGAACCTTCAAACCCGACAACAATTTAACAAGGGCGGAGCTTTCGACGCTCATTTCGCGGGTAAGCGGCATATCGCGCATTGACGATGTCTACAGTGACTACGATGAAATGCTTGACGGCGCCGACGTTTTCAGCGATATTGACCGAACATATTGGGGATATAAATATATCGCGTTCTGCAAGCAAAAGGGTTATTTAGACGGTTTTGAGGACGGCACATTTCGTCCTAATGATAATGTAACTTTGGCGCAGACGTTAAAAATCTGCCTGACATCCATAGACTATGACGCGATGCTCGAGGATGAATCGAGCAGTGATGAGGATTGGGCGGCTGAATGGATGAATTTGGCGGCACAGTATGAGCTTGCGGACGCAAGTGATGACCCGAACAGAGTAATATCAAGGATTGAAGCCGCTCAAATTCTGCACACGGTAATTGATATGCATATGTATAACGCGTATGTATTGGATGTACAAACAATGGAAAGCTATCGCACATTTTCAGATACTACTCTGCGTCTTGAGTATTTGACGGAAGATGAATAAGCATGAACATTCGGCAAGTGTCGCTTAAAATATCTTCCGCTGAAATTATTTTGCAAGCATAGCCGGTTAATTTATTCGGGGTTTACAAAGAAAATATTTATATAAAGAGAGGAAAATATGAAAAAACAGGAAAATCATATCACTGCCGGTATCGGCGTTTATATTGTCGGCGGCGGAACATATATTCCGCTTAGGTATATCGCCGAGGCGGTTGGATATGAAGTGCATTGGAGAAATTAATTAAATCAGAAATGAGGGTTAAAAAATGAAAAAAGTATTATTGTTTATTGTATCATCCGTTATGTGCATGAATGCTCTTATTCCGACGGTTACAGCGGAGGAGTCGTTATATACCGTATATTCCGATTACGAAGTAACCGAGAGTACGCACTTTGCGGACGATTTGGGACTTATGACGGGGTATGAGGACGGTTCTTTCCGACCAGATAATCCCGTCACCCGCGCCGAATTTATAGCTTCTGTAATGAGAGCCGCGGCTATTGCTTATCCCGATATAGAGGGGGACGGCGTGTCCTTTTACGATGTGGACGAATCTCATTGGGCATATGAATATATAGAAAAAGCGGTTTCTATGGGATTTGTGTCAGGTTATGAGGACGGCACTTTCCGACCGGAGGATAATATTACATATGAGCAAGCGGCGGCAATGATATTTAAAATGCTCGGATATGCTCCCGTATTGGATATGTACGGCGGATTCCCGAACGCGTATATGGCGTGGGCATATTATGACGGCTTATTTAAAAAAGCGGATGGGAATCGAAACGGAGAAATAGAAATGGATACTAACAAGCAGACAACGCCGATAACCAGGGGCGACGCTATGCTAATGCTTGATTGGTCTTTGTTTATTCCGATTTGTTATGTAACGGATTACAGGCAGACGCCCGAAGGCTTGGAAGCTGTCTATAATTTAGGCGGTACGGATGATCTGAAGAAAACGCTTTATGCGATAAAATACGTAACGGTTGAATATCTGCCAGATTAAAATCAACGGCGGTATGTAACGGATAAAAGGGAAAATAAAATCAGAGATTTTCGATTTGAGGATAATCGAAAATCTCTGATTTTTTTATTTACGCGCCGAGCGCGTAATCGTGGTTGCGTTATTTGTAAAGCTTTAATTTGACCAATGCTCTGTAAATTTTTTCACCCGCCGGAAGCTGTATAACCTCGTCCTTCGACAGTATGTGCAGTCCGAACACGAGGATAAAATAGACGATGGCGGCTACCGCAATGGCGGCAACCGTGGAGATAAGATTCATTATAAATCCGCTTCCCAGAAGCATTGAGCAGCCCTTATATATAAGTACTGCCGCCGCGCCCATCAAAACGCCCGCGGTAAGCGGCTTCAAAACATATTTTACAAATGTCAGCTTAAGCTTGCATTGTTTTTTAAGCACCGCGAAGCATATCGCGCACGATATAAACTGACAGGCAATCGAGCTTATCGCCGCACCGTAAATATTTATCGACGGTATACGTATCAGCGCGAGATTCAATATAATCTTCGCGATACATCCGAACACAAGACTTATCGCCGGAACATAAACCTTTCCGATTCCCTGGAGCGAGCCGGTCATGGTCTGCGCGAGCGCCGCGAATATGAGCGATACCGAAACGAGCTGTAGAAGCTCAAAGCCGTCGGACGCGTTAAAATAAATGATTTTATAAATCGGCTCCGCAAGCACGATAAGTCCTATGGCGCAGGGGAGTATTATAAGTATCGTCACGAGCAGTGAATAATTTATTTTTGCCGCGGCTCCCTTATAATCATTGACCGCAAGCGCGCCCGCCACATAAGGCACCAGTACGGTTGCGAATGCCAAATTTACCGCGAGCGGCATATTATAGAGAATGTCGCTTTTTGAAAGAAGTCCGGAAAGCCGCGCAATCTCCTTTGTAAGCTGCTCGGCTGAGGGATTAATAATCGCGGCGGCGGAGCCGTGAGCCGGAATAAGGTTTGCAAACGCAATCTCTATGCCTCGGCTGACGGTTGCGGTGTCGATTACACGATTGATGGCTGTAATAATCGAGCCGAGCGAAATTGGGATGCTTATCATTAATATGCTTATCATAAGCTTTTTACCCGAGGTTTTCAGCTCCTCGCCGCGGGAGCTTTTGATTTTTTCGCTTATACCCGATTTTCTCTTGTAATAGAAATATATCAAATACAAAAGGCTCAATACCGTTGCGACGGATGTTGCGAAGTTTGCCCATGAAGCCATTATTTCCGGGGCCAGTCCTACCGAGGCATACACAAATACTATGGTCAGAACGCATTTTAAAATCTGCTCCAGGACCTGTGAGTTGCTTGTTGCCCTCATGTTTTTCAAACCGGTGAAATATCCGCGTATAACGGACGAAACACATACGAAAAACAGCGACGGCGCAAGCGCCCGCATAACGTGCTGCGAGCCGTCTATTTTTATTACGTGAACCGCGAATATATCCGCGCCGAAAAACAGTACCGCCGTTACCAAAATGCCGATAATCGAAAATAAAAGCAGCGCGGTTTTGAAAATCTTGTGAGCGCCCTTGTAATCATCGAGCGCGATTCTCTACGAAACCATCTTAGAAATCGCGTTCGGAATACCGACAGATGAATTCGGAAGCAGAAGCGTATAAATCTG
>JAJBTG010000170.1 GCA_020860985.1 Oscillospiraceae bacterium | reverse complement strand
TTGATATATTAATAAGGAGAAATTTATGGATAATCGGGTTGCAATTGTAAAATGCGAAAGATACTCCGAAGTGAAAAAAGCCGTGGATGGCGCTCTTTCCATGCTGGGAGGAATAGAAAAATTCATAAAGCCGAATGATAAGGTTGTGATTAAACCCAACCTTGTTTCCAAAAAAAATCCCGATGAGGCGGTTACGACTCACCCGGATTTTCTGCGCGCCGTTGTTGAAGCGGCGGAGGAGGCGGGCGGTATTGTTACGATTGCCGAAAGTTCGGGAGGTCCGTACAGTCGGGCGGTGCTGAAAAATTTGTACGAGGTATGCGGAATAGCAAAGGCTGTCGAGGGGACAAACGCAAAGCTGAATTTTGACGTCGGCTTTACCGAGGTGACCTATCCCGAGGGAAGGACGGTAAAAAGTATACCGCTGATAAATCCGATTTTGGAGGCGGACGTTATAATTTCCCTGCCCAAGCTGAAAACGCACGCTATGACGAGCTATACCGGAGCGGTCAAGAATTTGTTCGGAACTATCCCGGGAACCTATAAGGCGGAGCTGCATTTTCGATTGAATGAACGGAAAGCCTTTTGCTCAATGCTCGTTGATTTATGCGAATGTGTTAAGCCTACTTTGTCGATAATGGACGGCGTATGGGGTATGGAGGGCAACGGCCCCACCGCGGGACAGAACAGGCATATCGGACTTGTTCTCGCGAGCGCAAACGCGCACGCGCTTGACCTTGCGGCGTGCCGAATAATAGATTACGCTCCGCATGAGGTTGATACCGTAAGGGAAGCGATTGAGCGCGGACTGACGGTTGACAGCGCGGATAGGCTCGATATTCTCGGCGAGGATTTAAACAGCTTGGTAATAAAGGATTTTGTAAAGCCGGAGAGTCATTTTAATTTGCTCAGACTTATATCGCTTCCGGCGACGCTTAACGCGCGGCTTACAAACGCGCTTGCGTCAAGACCAAAAATTAAGTATGACGAGTGTGTGGGCTGCGGCGAATGCAGCAGATGCTGTCCGCCTAAGGCGATAGATATGTCCTCCGGCAAACCGAAAATAGACGAAGGCAAATGCATCAAATGTTTCTGCTGCCAGGAGCTTTGCCCGAGGAAGGCTGTTAAAATACACCGCCCCATGCTCAACCGATTTATGCTGAAATTTTTGAAATAACCTAACCGCAGATGTACCCCGCCTTTGGCGGGATCTGTTTGATTTTTTCGGTGGGAGCTTTGATTTGCAAACAAATCAAATATCTTCCGCTGAAAAATGCCGGATGATGGGGTTTGCCCCTTATTGAAGCTTGAGGAAAAGAGGAACGGAATATGTTCAATATAGTTTTGGTGGAACCGCGTATTCCTCAGAATACCGGAAATATAGCACGCACCTGCGCGGCAACGGGATGCGGACTGCATATAGTGCGTCCGACCGCGTTTCAGATTACGGATAAAAATTTAAAGCGAGCCGGACTGGATTACTGGCACCTTTTAAATGTACAATATTACGACAATATAGATGATTTTTTCACCAAAACAGACGGAGGGCGTTATTTTTACGCGACCACAAAAGCGCCGCATACCTACGCGGAGGCGGAGTTTAGGGATAACGATTATATCCTGTTCGGACGCGAGGATGCCGGACTTCCGGAGGAGCTATTATATGCCAACGAGGAAAGATGTATAAGAATACCGATGATACCCGAGGCGCGCAGCTTGAATTTATCCAATTCGGTTGCCGTTATAGTTTATGAAGCGCTTCGTCAGCAGGGCTTTGACAACCTGAAAAATTTAGGACAGCTTACAAGGTTCACTTGGTAGGAGGAAAAATGGAGGATATTAAAATTGTAATAGACAGCGGCGCGGATATGCCGCCGGAGCTTGCGGAGAAATACGGAATCGGTGTAATACCGTTTTTGAGCCTGTTCGGAGAGGAGCAGTATGTTCATGGTGTTGACATAACGAACGAGGAATTTTTTGACAAGCTTGAGAGCTTTGATGGATTTCCCACAACATCGCAGACACCATATGCCGATATGTACGATTATTTCCTTGAGGAGAGCGGACGGCATAAAAGCGTTATATATTTTGCGCTTTCCTCAGCGGCGAGCGGACAGTATCAAACGGCAAATATGGTTAGAAACGAAATATTGGAGGAGGCAAATCCCGACGCGGATATTCGCATAGTGGACTCGCAGAAGTTTTCTCTCTATATAGCTCAAACAGCCGTACATGCCGTTGAGCTTGCGAGAGCCGGAAAATCCGTTGACGAAATTATCGAGGACTGCGAAAAATATATTTTATCATGGCGGTGTTATCTTTTGGTTGACACGCTCAAATATCTTGAAAAGGGCGGCAGGCTTTCAAAGACGGCTGCCTTCGTGGGAACAATGCTCAATATTAAGCCGATACTGACAATCGAGCATGGCTTGGTTGAGAACATGGATAAGCTTCGCGGCAATAAAAGGCTTATCGATAAGCTTATCGATAGGGTAAAGGAGGATTCCGATTTTGATTCGGAGAACCCGAGATTTCTCATCGTTCAATCCGATAACGAAAAGGGGGAGGAAGCCTGCGCAAAGCTTCGCGCCGAGTTTGGCGACGACTGCATAACTATGTACGGCGGATTCGGTCCGCTTATCGGAACTCATGTAGGTAAAGGCGCTATCGCCGTTATAGCGGGCATCAAGGCATGATTGCCTTTAGTTAGTAAATTACGGTTTTACAGCCGATAAAAGGAAAGGAAGAATAAAAATGAAGTATATTGTAATTTTAGGGGACGGTATGGCGGATTATCCCGTTGACGCTTTTGACGGCAAGACGATACTTGAGGTTGCCGAAAAGCCGACTATCGACTATATGTGCGCACATGGCGAGCTTGGAATGGTTAAAACCGTTCAGGACGGTATGAAGCCCGGCTCGGACGTTGCCAACCTTTCGGTAATGGGATATGATACAAGAAAATGCTACAGCGGACGCTCACCGCATGAGGCGGCTTCCATAGGAGTTGAGCTTAGGGATAACGACGTTACATTCCGAACGAATCTTGTAACTCTTTCCGATGAGGAAAAATATGAGGATAAAACAATGCTTGACTACAGCGCAGGCGAGATTACGACGGAGGAAGCTTCCGAATTAATAAAAGCTGTCGCGGATGAGCTTGACACGGACATGATTAAATTCTATGCCGGCATAAGCTACAGACATCTTTGCGTGTGGGAGAACGGTTCGACAAATGTAGAGCTTACGCCCCCGCATGATATTTCCGACAGGAAGATTGCCGATTATCTTCCCAAGGGCGACGGTGCTGAAAAATTCCTTGAAATGATGAAGGCGAGCGAGAAAATTCTAAAGGCGCACCCCGTAAATAAGGCACGCGCCGCAGCGGGCAAAAATCAGGCGACTTCTATCTGGCCATGGGGCGAGGGAACAAAACCTCAGCTTGACAATTTTGAAGAGAAATTCGGCTTAAAGGGA
>JAJBTG010000008.1 GCA_020860985.1 Oscillospiraceae bacterium | reverse complement strand
CTTCCGCGGCGGTCAGTCCGCTTTTTATGTCGCCCCGAAGCTTTTCCGCCGTTTCCTTAACGGTTAAATCATGGTAGGTGTTCATAGCGTATGTTCCTTTCGATTATGTATTTTGTACTATGATTATTCGGACAAAGCGGCGTATATTACGAGATGTCTTTAAAATGTAATATAAATGTTTTTGTGTCCCTTGTTAAAATGTGGTATAATTCAATAATAAAAAATTAAATCGGGGCCTGCAACGGTATTGCATATTTTCGGGTGTGATTTTACTGTCCCGCAGAATTTCGCGCATTGGCTTAGGTAAACCATGTCGGACTCCGAGAGGGAAAGGATGAGGAAAATGGCAAGAGAAGCAAGATGGCTGAGCAGTACAGGTATGTATTTTGTAACGCTGAACGGAGAGTGCTTGTTTAAGACAGCTGCCGACAAAGCTGTTTTTGAAACAATGCTTGAAAAGTATTTTGCCGACGGAGAGGTGTACGGCTTTAATCTGTCCGAGAGCGAAATAAGGCTTGTTGTAAAGGAATCGCCAAAGGGAATATCAATGACCGTAAAGCCGCTTACCACGAGCTACGCGAGGTATTTTAACAGAACGCATAATATCACGGGAAAGCTTTTTAACGGACGCTTTGCAAGTATTCCGATTGAGAGCGAGGAGGAGAAGCGCAGCTTTATTGACGGTCTTGCATCGGGCGGTAAAGAGATAAAAAGCGCGGGGAGAGTAAAACCGCGAAAAATAAAATCCGTTTCGGATCCGCAAGCAAGGGACACTAAAAAAGAAACAGGGGACACTAAAACAGATTTAAGCACGGAAAAAACCAAAAAGAAGAAAATGCCTTCATATCTTTTGTAATACAAGTACGGCGCACCGAATAAAATATATTAAGGCTGTCTGCGGATTATGTCAGCAGCCTCGGGCAAAGGATTTTGCCCGGTATTAAATATATTTTGGGAGGGCGTTAAATTGAGATTTGTGGTTATAAAGGCAAAATATCTTGTAATCGCTGCCGCAGCCGCGATTTTAATTCCGATTATATGTGTTACGTTGAATAAATCTGCGGAGGTATTCAATGTCAACGGCAGGGAAATACCCATTTATTCCGTGGAGCGGGACGATAATAAAATCGCGCTGACATTTGACTGCGCGTGGAATGACGACGATATAGACCAAATTCTTGATACGCTCGACGAGTATGACTGCAAAGCGACGTTTTTTGTTCTCGGCAGCTGGGCGGAGAAATATAGCGAGAGCTTGGCAAAGATAAAAAATCGGGGACACGAAATCGGAAATCATTCGTATAATCACGCCGATTACACAAAGCTAAGCGCGGAGCAGATATGTGCCGATTTGCGGAAAGCGGATGAAATAATAGAAAATATTATCGGGGAAACGCCGAGCCTTATGCGCGCGCCCTCGGGAGGATACAACAATACCGTAGTCACGGCGGCAGAGGGAATGGGAAAAACATATATCCAATGGTCGGTTGACGGAATCGATTACGGCGATACTGATGCGCAGTCGATTTTTGAACGCTCTACAAGCAAGACCGGAGCCGGAGATATTATTCTTCTGCATAACGGTACCGAGCACACCGCGGAAATCCTGCCGAGGATTCTTGAAACGCTCGGTAAAAATTATGAATTTGCAACAGTTTCCGAGCTGATTTACAGCGAAAATTTTGTCATTGATAACAATGGTTGTCAAAGGAAAAAATAAAATCAAAAAAACACTTGCAAAACGGTTTGTATAGTGGTATTATTACATTTGATTCTTAGAAAACGAAAGGCGAAAAATCATGGACGAGGGACAAAAATACAACAGTCCGCTGGTATATCAGCGCGCCGATCCGTGGTGCTACAGACATACGGACGGATATTATTATTTTACAGGCTCGATTCCGCAGTATGACGGGATAGAGCTTCGGCGTTCAAAGACGCTTAACGGACTTCTTACCGCCAATTCAAGAGTAATATGGAAGCGTCATTTTGAAGGTCAGATGAGCGGGTACATATGGGCGCCGGAAATTCATTATATTGACGGTGCGTGGTATATTTATTTTACCGCGAGCGACAGAGAGGACATATGGGCGATAAGACCGTATTTGCTTATGTGTACGGACGAGGATCCCTTGATGGGAAAGTGGGTTGAAAAGGGAAGAGTGTATGTCGGCGAGGAAAGCTTTTCGCTCGATATGACAAGCTTTGTTCACCGCAGACAGCAGTATGTATGTTGGGCGCAGAAAACAGATGAAGCGGAAGGCTCCAATATATACATAGCTTCCATGAGAAATCCGCGGACGCTTAAAAGTAAGCCGGTAATGATTACCACTCCCGAATATGACTGGGAGATGCAGGGCTTTAAGGTAAATGAGGGCCCGGCGGTTCTGATACGAAACGGAAAAATTATTATTACCTATTCCGCTTCGGATACGGGACACCGCTATTGCATGGGTATGCTGTGGGCGGACGAGGATTCGGATTTGCTTGACAGGACGTCATGGCATAAAAGCAGTGAGCCGGTATTTAAAACAAGCGAAAAAAACAGCCAGTACGGACCGGGGCATAACTGCTTTACTACCGACGGCGACAATGATATAATAATCTATCACAGCCGAAACTACAAGGAAATATCCGGCGACCCCCTGCATGACCCGAACCGTCATGCAAGAGCGAAGGCGTTTACATATGATGAAAACGGACTTCCGGTATTCGGGGAACCGGTTCCCGATAATTTTTAATTCAATAAGGACTGACGCTTGGATTTGAGTCAGTCCTTAATTATTTCTGTTTTATATTTCCGTGTCGGCATCGGAATCGTCAATAAAATCGGAGCTTTCGGACTCGTTTTCGGAAATCCTGCCTTCGTTCCTTTTTGAAACAAGCTCTATGCTGCTTGCCGAAACTTCATAAGCGGTTTTGGGTATGAGCTGTCCGTCGGGTAATTTTTTTTGATATTCTCTCGACTGAATACGTCCGTTGATTTTTACGTTGTCGCCTACATCCAGAGATTGCGCGAATCTCGCGTTTCTGCCCCATATTATAATGGGTATGTAGTCCGACTTGTTGTAGCTGCGGTTTATGGCAATCAGCAAGTCTGTAATTTCCCTGCCCAACGGAGTTGTGCGGTAGACGGGGGGCTTGCAGATAAAGCCGTTGATGAAGAGCGAGTTGGAGCTTTCCTCGTTTTCACCGTCGGAATGTTCGATATCCTTTGCAAATACGGTTAAAATAAGTTTATTTCCTCCGTCCTTATAGTTGTTGTAGGAACGGAACTGACCGGTAACCTTGACCTTGTCGCCTATTTTAAAGCTGTTGTTTATTGTCAGTCTTTCCGAAACCATAATGCGTATATTGTCACACGCATTGCTTTTGCGCGGTATTCTTACCGTTGAGGTATAGAATTTTTCTCCGTAGCTTTCGTGATTAAATACAAATTCCTCCTCGATTGTTCCTATAATCGTTGCCTGGTTATTTGATGTGATGTTATCCATAAT
>JAJBTG010000180.1 GCA_020860985.1 Oscillospiraceae bacterium | reverse complement strand
AATCGTAGGCGTAGAGCCATAGGGTCGTAGCCGTAGCAAAAGAACTTTCTGCGTAGCCGACTGAGGGGGTTTAACGGGCGACCAATGGTCGCCCCTACGAATTGCCGGTTCCATATACCGCTAAACAAAAATTTACAAAACAATCCAAGAACGGAGGTACATTATGAAAAAAATACTGATTACGCTGTTTGCGCTTATGTGTTTCGGCACGGCGGCAAGCGCGGCGGAATATGATGTGCGCTATCCCTTTGACGAGACGACGTCGGAGGTTTCGGAGAGCGGCACAATTACGTATACGGACGGAATTATAGGCAAGTCGGCGTATTTTTCAAATGACGCTTACGCGTCTTTGCCGGAGGGTATTGTGTCGGATATGACCGATTTTACGGTTTCCGCGTGGGTAAAGCCCGACAGTGTCGCCACCTGGGCGAGGGTATTCGACTTCGGCACAGGCGATTCAAACTATATGTTCCTGACGCTTACCAACGGAAGTCAAACGGTGTTCGCGATAACCACAAGCGGCTCTTCATCGGAGCAGAAAATAACGGCTGACGTACCCTTTGCCGCCGATACCTGGACGCATATCGCCGTGACTATGTCGGGCGGTACAGGAATTATGTACGCCGACGGCGTTGAAATCGGTCGAAACGAAAGTATGACGCTAACGCCGTCGTCGCTTGGGAATACGACGCAGAATTACATAGCGAAATCGCAGTATTCCGCCGACCCGTATTACAGCGGCTGCATTGACGATTTTCGAATTTATTCAACCGCTCTTACAACCGATGAAATCGCGGATATTGCGGGCGAGGCGAACAGCAGCATAACCTCCGTTGCCGACACCGTGCTTGATGTTACGGCGTTTTCGGATATATCCCTACCGGATTACGTCACCGCGGAATTCGAGGACGGCACGGAGCGCGGCGTTAAAATAAACTGGGCGGATTTTGACGCGGAGCTGCTCAAAAGTGACGGCAGCTTTACCGTCACGGGAACGATTAACGGCTCGGACGTGACCGCGAAAGCCGTAATTAACGTAACGTCGCTCTCGATAACGGACGGTCTTACCGCAGTGGCGCAGATTTACAAGGACAGCGGAAAAGTTTACGCCGACTACACCGTGACCAACAACAGCGATATTACGGAGGCTGTCGCGTATATCGCGGTTTATGACGGCGGTGTTTTATCGGCGGTCGGAATAAACAAATCTGATAATTTTATAAGCGGCAATTACACGGTTTCAGCGTCTTTGCCGGATTCAGAGGATATAACAGTGAAATCATATTTGTGGGACAAAAATTTGGAGCCGCTTGCCGAAAGCTTACAGAGAAGTTTCGGCAGCCCTTACGGCTCATCATTTGAGGTCAGCGAGGTCACACTCACGGACGGCATATTCAAGACCTCGCAGGACACCGGACTTGAATTTGTAAAATCGTTCGATGTTGACAGACTGCTTGCGCCCGTGGCGTACTCAACCGGCGCGTCAACAAGCACGTCAAACTATTACGGCGGCTGGGAGGCTTATAATTACCGCGGCTACGTGGGCAAGGGCATTTCAGGTCATTCCCTCGGTCACTGGATGAGTGCGGCATCGACAATGTACGCGGCGACGGGTGACGCGGAAGTTAAGGAAATGCTTGATTACGCGGTCAACAAGCTTGCCGAATATCAGGAAACAGACGGCAGCGGATTTATCGGCGGCTTCAACAAGTCGGGATTTGAAAGCGCGCTTGCAGGAACGCTGAGCGTAAGTGCGTTTGATTTAAACGGCTACTGGGTGCCGTGGTATTCGATGCATAAGATATATCAGGGACTTATTGACGCGTATAATCTCACCGGCAACAAAACCGCGCTTGAGGTTGTGTGCAAATTCGCCGATTGGGCGATAAGCGTTACCGAGGATATGGATGACGACAAGTTTAATCAAATGCTTGAATGTGAGTACGGCGGTATGAACGAGGTTATGGCGGAGCTTTACAATATAACCGGTGAGAAAAAGTATTATGATTTGGGAATACGCTTTTCGCAGCCGTCAATTCTCGACCCGCTTGCGGACGGAATAGATGAACTCGAAGGCAAGCACGCGAACACGCAGATACCGAAAGTAATCGGCGCGGCGGCTATGTATGACGAGGACGAAAGCTTGAGCGATTACCGCGCGGCGGCGGAATTTTTCTATGATACCGTTGTAAACAACCGCTCCTATGTTATCGGCGGCAACTCAAATTATGAGCATTTCGGCTCGATTACCGAGGAGGTTCTGGGCACGGAAACCTGCGAAACATGCAACACATATAATATGATGAAACTTGCGGAATATTTGTACGAATGGGATCACAACGCGGAGTATATGGACTACTACGAGCGTGCGCTGTTTAACCACATTTTGGCATCGCAGGATCCCGACACCGGCCACAAGACCTATTTTATGGCGACAAAGCAGGGACATTTCAAGGTGTACTCCACTTTGGAAAACTCATTCTGGTGCTGCGTCGGCAGCGGTATGGAAAACCCCGGACGCTACACAAGGAACATTTACTACAAGGACGGAAACGATTTTTATGTAAACCAATTCATATCGTCAACCGTTGACTGGACGGAAAAGGGACTTAAAATTTCGCAGACCACAAATTATCCGTATGAGGAAACCACGGTTATAAAGATAGAGAGCGGCAGCGTGGACGCGTCCGTGAAAATAAGAATACCGTCGTGGATAGACGGCGCGGCGACTATAAAAATTAATGACGAGGACGCGGTGAGCGTGTCCGAAACGGGATATTACACGATAACGAGGGCATGGAGCGAGGGCGACACAATAGAGGTTACTCTGCCTATGGGACTTCACACCTACGCGGCGCGCGACAGCGTAAATAAGGTTGCGTTTATGTACGGTCCGGTTGTGCTTGCGGGCGAGTTCGGTACGGACAGCTTCCCGACAACCGACCTTGTAAGTGACCACACATCGCTTGACAGCGCGGACACTATTGAGGTTCCCAACCTTGTTATGGCAAATAAGGACCCGAACACGTTTATTGAGGCGTCGGATTTATCCAAGCTTAAATTTACGCTGACCGTCGATGATGAAACATCAATAACGCTTATTCCGTATTTTGACCTGCACCACGAGCGTTACACGCTTTACTGGTACCTTTACGGCGAAGACGAGGAAATCGAAACGGACGAGTTCACCGCTGCGCTTGACGCGGTGACTATCGACACGGTTCGCACATACGAGCAGCAGCCGGAGGTTGACCACGCAATGGAGAGCTATAATTCAAATTCGGGATATTTTGATACGGTATCGCGCGGTTGGCGTGACGCGCGTGGAGACGGCGGATATTTCAGCTATGTTATGGACATTGACGCGGACGCCGAAACGAATTACGTTATGGCGATGTATTGGGGCAGTGACGGCGATTTTACGGACAGCGGCGTAAGCTATACGCGCGATTTTGAGATACTTGTCGATGACGAGGTTATCGCGGAGCAGACGCTAAACAATAATT
>JAJBTG010000048.1 GCA_020860985.1 Oscillospiraceae bacterium | reverse complement strand
CTGAAAAATCGCGTTATACAGAAGTGCGCGAAGCTGTCCCGCCGGAGGATTCCGAAGCTGTCCGCAGCGAGCGGCGCGGCATTCGCGACGGAGTTATCGCTAAAGCCGCAAGGCTGTTACAATCGACATACGGGCGCAAGTACAGCAGCGAGATGCTTGCGGAGGTTGAAAAAGAGATTGATACCGACCTCAACGAAAAGCCGTTTGAGAAACGCTCATTAAGGGAACAGTTACAACAGCAGCCGCACGATGTGCGGGACGAAAGTAAGGATAAGCGGCGCGAGGTTGAGCGGTGAGTAAAAAAATGTCGGCGGCTTGCGCCGCTAACATTATGGTAAGCACAACTGACTGTTACCCAACAAGATTATTCGCGCCCCACAGCGCAAGCTCCGATAAAATCGGGATAAGCGATTGTACCTTGTCGGTTATTTCATACTCCACACGAATCGGAACCTCCATATACTCGCTTCTTTTCACCAAACCGTCATTTTCCAATTCCTTTAATGACTTTGCAAGCATTGTGTTGGAAATATCACCCAGTTTTCGTTTCAGTTCGTTATATCTCGTCGCACCGTCGCTCGACAGTGAGCATAATATTGACATCTTCCATTTGCCGCCGATTGCCTCTACAACGTACTGCAGGGGACAGCCTTGCGTACATGGGCATACATGAGTTTTTGACATATCTATTCCTCCATGTAATTTTTTTATTACCTACTACATAAAAACTTCGTACTTGCCAACCTTATGTTTTACATTTATAATTATAGCAGATAATAAAATAGAAGTAAATAGTTTTTTAAGAGTAAATTTAAATTTTTGTGCAGACAGGAGATATTTATCATGGAAAATTCAAAAATCGCTGTACGTTATTTCACAAAATCCGGAAACACACAAAAGCTTGCAAATACAATTGCCGCAGCACTTGGCTCAAACGCAAAACCCATACCCGTAACGCTTGTAGGGTACACCGATATGCTATTTTTGGGCGCATCGGTCTATTGGGGAGGTATTGACCCTGAGGTTAAGGAATATATCAAAAAAATTGACAGCAGTAAGGTCGGAAAAGTCGTTGTCTTTTCAACCTCTGCATTGGCGCAAAGAGCGTTTGGGCAAATGAAAAAGCTGTTGACACAGCAGGGTGTTACAGTCGCGGAGGATAATTTTTACTGCCGCGGTCAATTCAAGGCACTTTTTGCGGGCAGACCGAATCAAGGTGACCTTAACAATGCCGCACAATTTGCGCGTAAAATAGTAGAAAGAGGATAAGTATATGAATGAGATAAAATCCAATTTGAGTGAATATTTGAGCGAGAGCGTGAAAAATATAGTCACGTCGGCGGTTAAGTCAACGCTTACAAATCCAAAGGAAAGCATTTATATGGCAAGCTTTGCCGCATCGAGCCGAACGGCATCGCGAAAACGCGCAAAATCAGAGATGAGCGGAGAGCATATCCCGCCGTTTTTGATAGCAAGTATCACCGACGGCTGCAATATGCACTGTGCCGGCTGCTTTGCAAGGGGTATTCATACCTGCTCGGACGAACAAGGCAGCAATCAGCTGACGGCAGAGGAATGGGAAAGTATTTTCAAGCAATCCTCGGATTTGGGCGTATCGTTTATATTCCTCGCAGGCGGCGAGCCGCTTTTGCGAAAGGACGTTATACAAAAAGCCGCAAACGTTCGCGAAATTCTATTTCCCGTAATTACCAACGGGACGCTTATAGGCGATGACTATATGAAGCTGTTTGATAAATCGCGCAATCTGCTGCCGGAGTTCAGCATTGAGGGCAAGGAAGCTAACACAGATGCAAGCCGTGGAAGCGTTGGGTATATAAATCTTATCTCGATAATGGAGAAGCTTAACAGGCGTGGTCTGGTTTTCGGTGCGTCCGTTACGGTAACGACCGAAAATCTTGATGAGGTTTTCTCGCATGAGTTCATTTCCGTATTGTCGGAGCGCGGCTGCAAAGTAGTGTTTTTCATAGAATACGTACCTGTCGCGGCAGACAGCAAACACTTAGCTCCGCAGGACGCGGAAAGAGAAATTATGCGCCAAAAATACGAGGAGCTTAAAAGCAATTATCCCGATATGATGTTTATATCGTTCCCCGGTGATGAGGAAAGCTTCGGCGGCTGCTTGGCAGCGGGAAGAGGATTTTTCCACATCAACGCGCACGGCGGCGTGGAGCCGTGTCCGTTTTCACCGTACTCCGATATTAACGTCAGGGATATGTCCGTCAAGGAGGCATTGAACTCCAAGCTTTTCGCGGCGCTGCAAAGCGACGAGGTTTTGAGTGAACATCATTCGGGCGGATGTGTGCTGTATGAGCAGCGCGAACAGGTTGAGCGGTTGGTTAATGCCGGTTAGCGGACGAATCGAACACATACAAAATACGGCAGTCTGTATACTCATGAATTGAGGTACAGACTGCCGTTTGCTTTTTACTTCGATTGTTCAAACAGCCAATCGCGCAGTGTGCTAATCTTATACGGATGGTCGAACGAGTACATATGCTCGCCGCCCATGCCGCCGGATTCAACGCCGTCGGGCAGGACGCTGCCCTCCTCCCAACTGATGAAGTTCGCGTTATATCCCTCGTCAATCACCGCGGAAATTCCCGCTGCGATTGTTTCGGAATCGTCTTTTGCGTTCAGTCGCGCAGTACCGTATGCGACACCATCTGCATCAAACATAGCCATGACGTTTGCCATACCCTCGGATGCACGTTCGTCGCCTTCCGCCGCGAAGTAGAAGAAATTCTGATTTTCAAGCGGTGCGAGAATGTCCGTGCTCCACTGTCCGTCAACGAAAATGCTTGCCGCAAACATATCCGGGTACGTGCCATTTAAATAGAGTGCAGTCATACAACCCATCGACTGACCTGTGATATAAAGTCTCGATGCGTCAATGCTGTATTGCTCCTGTATAGCGTCAAGAAGATTTAATGTTGCCTGTACATAATCGGTCGTGCCGTCCTCACCCTCCAGTATATTTTCGGGATATTCCGGCGCGATAACGAAGCTCGGATGCTTTGTCTGCTCTTCATCGGTTGCCCATACAAGTGCGCCGTAGCCCTGTTCGAGTGCCGCAGTTGTGTCGTTGCCGACAACGCTTGAATCGGTTATGAACAGTACAAGCGGGTACATCTCTGATTCGTCATAGCTATCGGGTTCAAGGAGGTTATACGAAAATGACATTCCCATATCGTCGTCCGTATAGTCTATTTGTTTGAATTTGTCCCTTGTTTGTGCTAACAATGCCGTGAGTTCCTCATCGCCGCTTTTGTCAATCATACCGCCGCCGTTGCCGCCGCGACCGCCGCCGTCTCTTTCGCCTTTCATTCCTTGCTCCTCCGCGATTTCCGTTGCCTGTTCGCTTTCCTGCTCTGCCGTGCCGCAGCCAGACAATGACAAGCCGACGCAGCATAGAGCCACCGCCAATGCAATTGTTTTTTTCATGTATTTACTCCTTTCGATTTGCCGAAGTTACGCTTTAATATATTATAC
>JAJBTG010000106.1 GCA_020860985.1 Oscillospiraceae bacterium | reverse complement strand
CTATTATGTAGGCTCCGCTGCTCTTGCCACGGACGAAAGCGGCGCGACGCTTAACTATCTCGCACCGGCGGTTGCCTACACGAATGTTACATATTCGTCCGGCGAGGAAGTCGCGGTAACGGGATTGACGCTTTCCGAGAACAGTATCGAGCTTGAAAGGACAAAGAGCTATACCCTAAACGCGACGCTCACTCCGACCGACGCAACAACAAAGGGCATAATATGGACTTCGTCCGACACAAGCGTTGCGACTGTCGCAAACGGCGTAGTAAAGGGCGTGGGCGAGGGAACCGCAACAATTACGGCAACCTCAAAGGACGATACAAACGGAACAATCAGCGCAAGTTGTACCGTTGAAGTGTATTCAACGCCGGTAACGAGCGTTACGCTTGCGGATAAGAGCATAGACATCGGAATGGGTTACACAAAGACGCTCAGCGCAACCATAACTCCCTCCGACGCTACAGATACAAGCCTTACATGGACATCGGCGGACGAAACCGTTGTGACGGTTGACGAGGACGGCGTTGTAACCGGCGTAAGCTACGGCAAAACTACGATTACCGCAACCAATGAGGACAGCGGAAAGAGCGCACAGTGTATAGTAAAGGTAAAGCCGATTGATTCCACCGATATGACCGGCACCGGCGTGTTCTACTTCAATCCGGAAAACACGGACGCGAACACCTCGCTTGATAATAACACCGCCTCAAGCGCGACACTTACGCTTAGTGACGCGGCAACGGGCGCGACAATTCAAAAGGATTTTGAAACGACCTCCGAGAATAAAGCGACATTGTATTTCCATCTTGTTACGGGCGGTCAAAAATATGACGGTTCAAACTGGAACTGGACAGGTCACGAGTATACAATGGGCTTAAAGCTGATTGATGCGGACGGCAACAATATATTGACTGTTGAACAGCCTTACGCGTCCTCCGCGGGTACGCTGACAAGCCAAATCGGCGATGCCGACGCTGTAGGACTGATAAACAGCTGGACAACGGTTGTAGACAGCTCGGGATATGTTCAAGGAAGTACAAAGCGTTGGATGGTAACGCTCGAGTTTGATTATAACAATGATGTATGCAACGCGACAATCGCGGGTACGGATTCCGATTGGACTGATGAATTAGGAAAATACACCACATCATTCAGCTTGAATGGCGCGAGCCTTGCGTCATTGCAGCTATACGCAACTCAGGACGGCACGGGAACAATAAAGGCAATGCCGCAGTTATCCAACCTTTCATATGTATATGAAACGACCATAAGCGGAGAAACCGAGGTGGTATATGAATCCGGTACGGAAAATGTTCCGATGACCTCCTCAACGGTGGACGATTGGGTACAGACCGGAACCGATACGGCGGAGCTTGCATATGACAGCACCAATGACCGCGTATATTATAACCCGACAAAGCCGGGCGCGGAATACACGGCGTCAAAGACCTTTGAGTTTGAGGACAACGCAATCGTAACATATGATATAGACTGGTATTTCTGCGCGTCAACAGGCAGAGCCGCAAACCGTGAATATCTGCAATTTGGCAGTGATTTACGTCTTGGCGCAATGACGGACGCAAGCGGAGGATATTATGTTCTCGTAAGCACGGACGGCGGAGCAAGCTATAATGGTTTGACGGAAGAGGACGGTACATATACATTCGATTCAACGCAGAGCTTGTTCAGCGAGGCTGATAAGAACACATATACAAAGAACGTAAAGGTTATATTTGACACGTCAACCAACACGATTAAATCTTTGGTTTTTGACGGCAAGACGGTTGACGCTTATACTGATTTCACCCTTTCCGAGGCTGCAACGGTTGATACCGTAACATTCGGATTTGAGCGCGGCGGCAGTACCTCCGATTGGGAATACATAAACGGTATCGATTCAATCAAGGTTACGCAGTTTATCGAGGGCGAGGAAACACCCGATTTCTCGGCGATTACGATAACAGGAATTACCGATAACGCGGTCAATGTTGACTATGATTTGGTTGATTATTCCGGCGAAACAGCGCAGATAATCGGCGCGCTTTATGACGAAAACGGAGTTGTGGTTGAGGTTAAAGCCGGAATGGCAATGACCGTAGACAATACCGAAAGCATAATACAGGGCGAGGAAAGCATTACGTTCACAAACGACCCGACCGAGTATAACGTAAAGATGTTCCTTTGGGACAGCGTTGACGGTATGCAGCCGATAGCGGACACGGCGGAGCGTAAATCCGGAGCAGTATCGACAACTGCTCCGTCAACCTCGACCGAAACTACGGCGCCGACAGTTACCACAGCGCCGACAGCTACGGCAACAACATCTACAACTGAACCTACAGCAACTCCGACAGTTGCGCCAACAGCTACGCCTACAGCAACACCGACAGCAACACCGACTGTTGCGCCTACGATTGACCCCGACGTAACATATGAGGAGGTATTCACGTCAAGCGAAAGCTTCCTGATGGAGGACAATTCGGAGAATAAGTGGATTATATCTTCCGACGGCACAACGGCGGCGGAGGTTGAGTCAGACTCGACAAAGACTGTAACCGCTTCGGAAATAAGCACTAATATAGGCGGAAACGATACCGCTAAGCTATACCTTGCAAACAAGGCGGTACAGTACGTGCTTGACGAGGCTATAACCGAGGGCTGCTTTAAGCTCACATATGATATGTATATCGACAAGACAACAAACCCGTCAGGCTACGGAAGATATTTCAGAACCTATCTTGACAACGCCGCGCACGATTATGAAGCGTCAACGGGCAAGGCGTCCGCGAATGACACAAGCGGCTCATTCTTCCATATGATGGATTATTACGACACGGTATATACAACATCATCGGTGGATTTGCTCAGCGCGAATCAGAACAGCTCTTTCACAACGGGAGCGATTCAGCTTTCGGAAACCACGCTTGACGGCGCTAAATGGTACAGAGTTGTTATTGAGGGCGACTTGGATAACGACGTTGTTATAGTATCGTACTACGCGCACGGTGACAGCTATAACGCTGATTTGGATATTTCGACCGCAACACCGGTGATTTCGGCGAACGGCTGCTTCACAGAGGACAGAACAAGAAGCATTAAGCAGATTAAGCTGATGAGAACCGCGGGCGGCGATTTGTATTACGATAATATCAAGCTCGAAAAGGAAACCGCCGATACTACAGGCGGTGAAACCGATAACAGCGGTAAATCAGAGGGTAGTGGAACAGATAACAGTGAAACAGACAACGGCGGCGAAGCCGACGGCAGTGAAACCTAACGGAAATACCTCTTTAAAATAAAGTGAAAACTCTTGAAAACCCGACCTTTACAGTTAGGTTTCAAGAGTTTTTTCTTTAATGATTTTTGAAATGGTTGGCGTAAAATACGCCGCTAAGCCGCCGACTCTGCTTCAAGCTATTGTAGGCTGCTCCGATATTTGTTACGGGGACAAATAAAGTAATAGGATTTAATGTAATATATTAACATTAGGGCAGGACGTAAAAGTCCTGCCC
>JAJBTG010000152.1:3208-3524 GCA_020860985.1 Oscillospiraceae bacterium | reverse complement strand
GTATAGCATAAATCCATAAAATTGGATATTTAAACTATATTTATATAATACAAGGCGGAGCAATTTCTATCCAGATTATATTATTCAACTGAAAAGCGGAGATGTATGGCTCATCGAGGCAAAGGGCGGTATGACAGCAGATGGCAGCTCTAACAATGTGGACAAGTATGCTTCCCGCAAGTTTGATGCTCTAAAAGAGTATGCTTCTCGGCATCCTGAAATAAGGTGGGGCTTTGTCAGGGCTGTTGGCACACAGATATACCTTTCTAATACCGCTTGGGCAGAGGATGTTACCAACCAAAATATTTGGAAACCG
>JAJBTG010000152.1:0-3198 GCA_020860985.1 Oscillospiraceae bacterium | reverse complement strand
CCGATAGAAGTGTTTATTTAAAACTTAAGGAAAGGAAACTGGATTATGGCTAACAGAAATCCATATGAATTATTAAAAACCAAGGAAATCTATGCGATTTTAGATGGAGATACAAAATACGAAAATTATGAATTCTCAGATACGCTGAATGCCATCCCTATCTCTATGCCATATTTAAGTGGTTCAGACTTATGCGCAATATCCACAAAATTTGGATTGCCTTCAACATATTCATGGGGTGGCACTAATCTGAGCAGATGGCAATACTTAGATAATTTATTTACACACTGTATTAAAACTAATCGTTGCTCTGATTTGCTGGCATACCTTTTTGGAAAACAGCAATTTTCCAGTATGTTTTCTGGTCATGGCGCGGATGAAATAGATAAGGCGTATGCTTATTTTTCACAGACCATTATTGATAAGATAAATGGTACATTGTATTTTGGCGGACATGAACTTACCGTTATAAGTAGTCACTTTATCGTTAGGGCAATTGGAGCAAAAGTTGAAATTCAAGCCCCTAAAATAAACAATGTTGACAGGGACTACATAAAAAGCATCTCTGAAAGAGCTATGGAGGATATCCGACAAAACAAGTTTGATGGTGCTATTACAAAAGCTCGCACCTTGCTGGAAGAAGTATTCTGCTATGTAATCGAAAAGAAAAATGTAACTCCTTCCACATCGGGAAATATTAGTGAGTTGTATAAGCAGGTCAAGGATTTATACCATATGCATGGGGATGCAAATACGGACAGGCGTATCAACACATTATTGTCTGGTTTGGAGAAAATAATATCTTCAATTTCAGAAATGCGCAATAAAAATAGCGATGCTCATGGTGTGGGCGCAGCCAGAATATCAATCGAAGAACATCATGCAAGGTTATTTGTAAATGCTTCAATAGCAATGGCGGATTTTATTTTATCTGTCGAAACAAAAGGAAACAGAAATTAAATAGAATGGTTACAACAGAAATTTTTATTGTGACCGTTCTATATTTAAATGAAATGATAGATTTATACTTTTCTGTCAAAATAAAATGGACGTATTCTTTGGGGTTTTCATCCCGTAGAAACCATACTTGTTGGTGAGGTACAGTGCTATTCTTACATCAATATCAGTCTTGGCAGAGTCAGAAATGTATAAAATCCGACTCTTGAGTTTCCACATTTGCAAAAACGACAGCACACTCGATTTTCAGATTTCTTGAAATACGAGCAAGCTGTCGTTTTGTATTTTTTCACAAATTCTATATAGAATCTCAATCTATATAGAGTTACGAAAAACAGGAGTTTCCAAAGAGGACACCCTCTTTGGTTCGGGGTCATCCAATAGGGGCGAACAGCGTCCTGTTGGCAGAGGTATCCAAAGGGGACAGCGTTCCCTTGGCGGGAGGTTTCCAAAGGAGGGCAGAGCCTTTCTTTTGGCGCACGATTTTGCTCGGCAAAGTCTAGTGTGTTATACCTTTTGTAACCGCAGACGGCTTAAAGGGATTGAGACAAGTTTAGCTCAATCATTTTAAGCCGTATGCAGCACGGAAAACAGTCTGTACCGACGGCTCATCGGTGCAGGCTGTTTTTGTGCGGGTTAAGCGGTATTGCTGATTTGAAGCCCTTGCGGAAAATCATCAATGCCGCGTGGTTACAAAAGGTATATCACACCGTAGGCATCACGGTTGTGCGAACATCAGCTCGCGCAGCCTATCAAAAGCAGCTTTTTCAACCGTCCTTGCTCTGCTCTCGCTTATCGAAAAATGAAAAGCCGTGTCAGCAACAGAATGTCCTTTCTCGCCAAATCGATAAATCAAATATATACGGTATCGCGGTTCTAGCTGTTTCAGTGCCGAATACAATTCTTGTATTTGCTCTGTTTTTAAAAATATGTTTTCCGGCGTTTTTGAATAATGCTCTTGCGCTGCTTCGGATGAAAATATCAATTCGTCAGTTTCAAGATTTTCATCAAATTCTGTATCTTCCGTTACAGCTACAGAGAGATTTTTTCGGATTAAGGACATCATCTCATTTTTTATAGCTCGTTTCGCATATGTCAGAAAAGTCACGCCCGTGCTTGCGTCGAATTTATCGGCGCATTTCCAAATTGCTATTTGCCCCGCTTGAAGCAAATCGTCAAAATCGATTAAGTCCTCATATTGTGAGTACATCTCATTTGCAATTGACGTAACAAATCCGATGTTGTTTTCTATCAAATTCTCAACTGCGATGTTGTTTCCGCTTTTGGCAAGGCGGCACAATTCCTCATTGGTTATTTTATTCATTCGCACCACCAACCATTAACAAAAACATCTGCTTTATCTGTTCTTGCTGTTCATCTGATACACCATCCAAGCCCGAAACGGATTGCGCAATGACCTCCGCCATATCCTCGGCTGTAATTTTGCGATTTGGAATATCAGAGCCTTTTGCGATTTCCGAAATCATCTTATCGCATATTTCTTTCGTGAGCCGTTTTGTGTTTTCACTTTCCTTGCTCACATCCTCTTTTATCTCTTTTACAGCAGTCGTGAATTGCCGTTGAATTGCTGACATATCGGCTTGATAAATCGGCGTTTTCAGTGATTTCACATCATGAACCGCCTGCCTGTTTCCCGAAATCAATGCCGCGACGGAATCATAAATTTGATTTTGTGCGGCAAATCCTTTTGCAACATCTTCGTTCAAATAGCGTGAAATTAAATATGTAGCTTCGGCAAAATGCGGGTTTGTCAAAAGCCGATTGACAACCTCAGCGTTGACTTTGCCCGTGTAGAGATTTTTCGCGGCAGCGGCTGACAACCCAAGCTCCGAAATATCGTAATTCTTTCGGTTGGGTTCATTAACAATGCCAAGCATAAAATCGGTTGATACGTCAAACTCGTTCGCGATTTTCTTGATGTTCGCATCGCTCAGCTTATCGGTCTTGCCGCTGATAAATCGGCTTATCGTGCTTTCGGCGATACCGATGTGTGTTGCAAGCTCCGCTTGCGTCAGTCTACGCTGTTTCATTAAGTCTTGTAATCTCTCGCGGGTGTTCCCCGGTAAATATTTTTGTTGTTTCACTTTCATCATCCCTTTCGATGTATTACGGCGATTTCCAAGCAAAACAAAAAGCGCCGTACACAAAGAACGATAGATGCATTCTATCAGTTCTACTATGTATGACGCTTGCAATCAAGCCTTAAAATATATATTAAAT
>JAJBTG010000216.1 GCA_020860985.1 Oscillospiraceae bacterium | reverse complement strand
CAATTGTCCGTCCGCCGAATTTTTATGCGTTTATTTATACAAAAAAACGGATTTTTAATATTGAAAATCCATGCCGAATAGTATATAATAATCTTACAAAATACAAGGAGGTAAAATGATATGAACATATTGGTAACAGGCGGCGCGGGCTACATAGGCAGTCACACCTGCGTTGAGCTGCTTAACGCCGGCTATGACATAGTCGTGCTGGATAATCTATACAATGCAAGCGAGAAATGTCTTGACGCGGTAAGGGAGCTTACCGGAAAGGATTTCCCGTTTTACAAGGCGGATTTGCTCGATTATGAGGCAACGGAAAAGGTATTTAAGGAAAACAAAATCGACGCTGTAATTCACTTTGCCGGACTTAAGGCTGTAGGTGAATCCACGAAAATTCCGCTTAAATATTACGATAACAACATTACCGGTACTCTGCACCTAATGGAAATTATGGAGAAATACGACTGCAATAATATCGTGTTCTCATCGTCGGCAACGGTTTACGGCGATCCCGAAAGAGTACCCATTGTCGAAACCGACAACAAGGGCGACAAAATCCTCACAACAAACCCATACGGTACAACAAAGCTGTTTATAGAAAGAATTATGACGGATGCGCAAAAAGCAAATCCGAAGCTTTCCGTAACTCTCCTCCGTTATTTCAATCCCATCGGCGCGCATAAAAGCGGCATTATGGGCGAGGACCCGAAGGGTATTCCGAACAATCTTCTCCCGTATATAGCGCAGGTCGCTGTCGGCAAGCTTGAGAAGGTTCACATCTTCGGCAACGATTACCCGACTCCCGACGGCACGGGCGTTCGTGACTACATCCATGTAGTAGACCTTGCAATCGGACATGTTAAGGCAATCGACTGCTGCGTGAACAAGGAGGGCGTCCATATCTATAACCTCGGTACCGGCAACGGCTACAGTGTTCTTGACATCGTCAAGGCGTTTTCAAAGGCGTGCGGAAAAGAGCTTCCGTATGAAATCGACCCGCGCCGTCCCGGCGACATCGCGGAATGTTATGCCGATCCCACAAAAGCAAAAACGGAGCTTGGCTGGGAAGCGACACGCGGCATAGCTGAAATGTGCGAGGACAGCTGGAGATGGCAGTCAACGCACCCGAACGGATTCGCCGACTAAAAGCCGCAGTATGAATTTCAATCGTACTCACATTTTTTAATTAAAAATAAGGAACCGCCGCGGAATCTACCGCGGCGGTTTCATTGCATTTTAACGGATTTCCGCCGCTTATTTTGCAATCGGCAGCTTAACCGTAAATTGTGTGTATTCATCCTTTTTTGAATCAACCGAAATACTTCCCTTGGACGCTTCCGTAATAGCCTTTGCTATCGCAAGTCCCAGACCGTATCCTCCGCTGTCGCGGGCGCGCGACTTATCGGCGCGGTAGAACCGTTCAAAAATCTGCTTCATGTCCTCGCTGTCTATACCCTTTCCCGTATTCTTTACGGTAAGCACCGCATTCGAGGACTTTTGCTCCCGCACAAGCTTTATTGTTATATCGCCCTGCGGCGGAGTATATTTTATGGCGTTGTCAAGCAAAATCATAACAAGCTGCTTGAGCTGCTCCGATGCCGAGTAAACATAAATCTCCGGCGTAATATCATAATACAGCTTTATATTTTTCTCAAAAACCACAGCCTCCATTGTCAGAATAACATTCTCGATAGCGTCCGAAAATGAAACCCGTTCAAATATTACATTGTTTTCGTCGTGGTCAATACGGGCGAGATACAACAAATCATTTGTAAGCTTCGTCATTCGCTCCGCCTCACTTTTTATATAAAGCAGCCATTTTTTCTCATCGTTTATAATGCTCTCGCCATGCGAAAGCAAAACGTCAATGTTCGTATTTATTGTAGTAAGCGGAGTTTTTAGCTCATGCGAAGCGTCCGCTACAAACTGCTTCTGCTTATTGTACGATTCCTCAATCGGTTTGATTGAGCGCGTAGCGCTGTATAGACCTATCAGAAGCACAAGCACAATCGCGGCAAGCCCGACCAGCAAGAGTATCAGCACAAGATTGCGCAAAATTCCATGCTCAACCGTTATATCCGTGAAAACCACGGTGTACCCTTCGTCCGTTTCCGCATATTGGTACTTCCAGTATTTTCCGTTATTCTTTACCGTACCCTCTTCATTTTGTGAGGCTATTATTTCCGGCACCTTCTCCGTATAGAAATCCTCGGAAAGATAGAAGAACAAGTCCACGTCCATAACATTTCCTTCGCTGTCGGCATGGACGGCAAACGAAAGCTCCGCCTCGGGTGCTGACTCAATATCCGGCGGCAAATCATCCGGCGGCGTGTTATCCCCATTTCCCGACAGCGGCTCATTATCCGATGGAAGCCCATTTTCCCCATTTCCCGACGGCGGCTCATTATCCGACAACGGCTCATCCGGCGGCTCATTATCGCCGTCCTCCGAAGGCTGCCCATTTTCTCTGCGGTACGAATCATTATTAAGCTCATGCGGCTGTTTATCGTTCATCTTCCCTTTCGGAACGGCGCGTTCCATTTCTCTTTCCAGCCTTATCGATACATCCTTATTAACATTCCGAGCCGTTACTATATAAATCACCGAAAAGCTTCCGAGAATCAGCGCGGCAATCAAAACTATATTTACCGCAAGCAATTGGTTTCGTAATTTCTTAAACATTTTCTACTCCTTTAAAATATACCCGACTCCGCGCACCGTGCTTATGGACACGTCCGAATGAACAAATTTCAGCTTTTTCCGCAGAAATGAAACATACACCTCGACATGGTTTGCCTTCGCTTCGCTGTCAAATCCCCAAAGCTTCTCGATTATTTGCTCTTTCTGCGCGACAATATTTTTATGTAATATAAGATACTCCAGCAGCTCAAATTCCTTGAGCGTCAGATTGATTTCACCCTTTTCGGTTGAAAGATTCAGCGTGGATGTATTCAGCGTTATGTCGCCGAAGCAGAGCAAATTATTGCTGTTTGCAATCACTCCACGCCGCCTGCACATCGCTCGCACCCTCGCAAGAAGCTCCTCCGTGTTAAAGGGCTTTGCAAGGTAATCGTCCGCGCCGCTGTCAAGTCCACGCACCTTATCGGAAATCTCGCCCTTTGCCGTAAGCAAAAGCACCGGAACATCCAATCCCTCGGCGCGAATATTTTTTAAGACCGTTATACCGTCCATTTTCGGAAGCATTATATCAAGCAGTATAACATCGTAAATATCGCTCAGCGCGTTATCCAATCCGCTTTCCCCGTCGTTTGAAATATCGACGATATAATTATTTTTTTTCAGAATATGCGAGAGCGCTTCCGCAAGATGGACCTCATCCTCAATAACAAGAATACGCATTTTTTACATTCCTTTCTTTTAATTTCGCATAACATTATTGCTATAATATCACAAAATCCTTAAATATTCCTTAAAAATTTTGTGTAATATGTTGCATTTATATCAATTTTGATATATAATTTAATAAGTAGCATTGCCCCATCACTCAACATTTCCGGTGGAAGATATTTGATTTGTTTGAA
>JAJBTG010000261.1 GCA_020860985.1 Oscillospiraceae bacterium | reverse complement strand
AAATAGGGGTGTAATACAAATGAAACGATTGTTTCCGTTTTTAAAGCCATACAGATTACAGCTCACGATAGGTCCGTTTTTCAAACTGTCAGAAGCTGTGCTGGAGCTTTTGATACCAACGCTCATGGCGCTTTTAATCGATAAAGGAGTAAATGCCGGAGATACGGATTATATAATTAAAATGGGAGTAACGATGCTTATAATCGCGACCTGCGGAGTGGGCTTTGCTTATATATGCCAGTACAGCGCGTCAATCGCGTCGCAGGGATTCGGAACCGACGTTCGAAATGCGATGTTTAAAAAAATAGGAACATTCGCGTTTGCGGACCTGGACAGATTCGGAACCTCCTCGCTTATAAACAGAATAACGGGAGATGTAAATCAGCTTCAGTCCGCGGTGGCAATGCTCATAAGACTTGTTATCCGCGCGCCGTTTTTGTGCGTGGGCGGACTTGTCATGGCGATGGCAATCGATTTGAAATTATCGGTTATTTTTATGATTGTTATACCGCTGTTTATATTTGTGCTGTTCCTTGTAATGTTCAAGGCGGTGCCGCTGTATAAATCGGTGCAGAAAAAGCTTGACGCTTTGACGCTTGTTTTGCGAGAAAATCTGTCCGGTGTGCGCGTAATCCGCGCCTTTGCCGGAACACAACGCGAGCGCGAGCGTTTCGCGGATTCAAACGGCGATTATGAGAAAACGGCTATACGCGTCGGAAAAATCGCCGCGCTTACAAATCCCGTTACGACAATCATAATGAATTTGGCGATAATCGCGGTTATTTACTTTGGTGGAATACGCGTAAATACGGGTAATTTGTCGCAGGGCGAGGTTATAGCGTTTATAAACTACATCACGCAGATATTAAATGCCATGATAGTGGTTGCCAACCTTGTTGTACTGTACACAAAGGCATATGCCTCGGCTTTGAGAGTGAGCGAGGTGCTTGCGGCGGAGCCGTCTATCAAGGACGGAAAGGGCGGAGTTGAGCGAGTTGCCGGCGCGCCCGCGATTGAATTTAAGAATGTTTCGCTTACCTATCCTGGAAGCAGAATTGCTTCCGCGGAGGGAATAAATCTGAAGGTACGGGAAGGGGAAACCGTAGGCATAATAGGCGGTACCGGCTCGGGCAAATCCACGCTTGTGAATATGATTCCGAGATTTTATGACGCGACCGAGGGCGAGGTGCTGATTGACGGAGTAAACGTAAAGGAATACACGGCGGCGGAGCTTCGTGAAAAAATCGCGATAGTCCAACAGCGCGCCGCGCTGTTCAGCGGAACAATCGCCGACAATATGAGAATAGCAAAGCCGGACGCGACTCTCGATGAAATGAAAAAGGCGGCGGATACCGCGCAGGCAAGTGAGTTTATAGACAGACTAAACGTCGGATTTGACACATATGTAACGCAGGGAGGAAACAATCTTTCCGGCGGACAGAAGCAGAGGCTTACGATAGCGCGTGCCCTTATAAAGGAATCGCCGATTTTGATACTTGACGACAGCGCTTCCGCGCTCGATTACGCTACGGATGCGGCGTTGAGGCGAGCAATCCGCGAGAACACGGATAATCAGACCGTGATTATAGTTTCGCAGCGAGTTAATTCGGTAAAGGACGCAGACAGGATTGTGGTTCTCGATGACGGCGAGATTGTCGGAATGGGAACTCATTCGGAGCTTGTTAAGAGCTGCGAGATATATCACGAGATATGCTATTCGCAGGAGCAGCTTGGAGGTGAAGAGAATGAAAAATAGTACATTTGGTAAGCTGTATAAATATATAGCAAAGCACCGCGCCGTTTTGCTGTGGCTGATATTTTCGGCGCTTGTAGCGAATGTTTTTCTGCTTACCGCACCGTATGTTTCCGGCAGAGCGATAGATTTTATCAAGGGAGAAAACGACGTTGATTTCACGATGGTGCTTAAATTCTCGTCGATTTTGTTCGGTGTGTATGTTTTGAACGGATTGTTCACATGGCTCATGACCGCGCTTACAAACACGCTCTCAAACCGCACCATCGCGGATATAAGACGTGATGCGTTCAATAAAATATCGACGCTGCCGTTAAGCTTTTTCGACGGACATTCTCACGGCGATATTATAAGCCGTCTGACGAACGACATAGACTCCGTTTCCGACGGACTTTTACAGGGTATAACACAGCTGTTCTCGGGACTTGTAACGGTTATCGGCTCGCTTGTGATGATGTTCCTGCTCAACGCGAAAATCACTGCATGCGTAATTATAATAACAATTTTGTGCGTGTTCATATCAAAAGCAATCGCGACAAATTCGGGAAAGATGTTTAGATTGCAGGCTCAGACCGTTCGAGAGCTGAACGGATGCGTTTAGGAAAACGTCGGCAATTTAAAGGCGGTAAAGGCGTTCGGTTACGAAAACGGAAGCGCGGAGGTGTTTAAGGAGATTAATTCGCGGCTGTACGATTGTGGTCAGAAGGTGCAGTTCTATTCCTCGCTCGTAAATCCGACAACAAGATACATCAATAATCTTGCCTACATTTCCGTCGGAGTTCTCGGCGGACTTGCGGCGCTCAACGGTAATTTGTCAGTCGGAATAATTTCGAGCTTCCTGATTTACGCTACGCAGTTCGCAAGACCGATAAATGATATGACGAGTATTTTAACGCAGCTTCAATCGGCTCAGGCTGCCGCCGCGAGAATTTTCGCGCTTAACGACATTAAGTCCGAGGAGTCGGACGCGAACCGTCCGGATTTAAAACCGCGCGACGGCGGCGTTGAATTTAAGGATGTAGATTTTTCGTACAATAAGGACGGGGAGCTTATAAAAAATCTTAATATAAGCGTAAAGCCCGGTCAGCGCGTTGCGATAGTGGGACCGACGGGAGCGGGAAAAACCACGATAGTAAACCTTTTAATGAATTTCTACGATACCGATAAGGGAAAAATTTTCATTGACGGACAGGCAATCGATTCTGTTACGCGCGATTCGCTGCGCCGTAATTTCGGAATGGTGTTGCAGGACACATGGCTGTTTTCGGGAACGGTAAGGGAAAATATAGCCTACGGTAAGGAGGGCGCGACCGATGAGGAGATTACGAAGGCAGCTATAGCGGCTTCGGCTCACGGCTTTATAAAGCATCTGCCGGACGGCTATGACACAATGATAACGGAGGACGGCGGAAATCTGTCCGGCGGACAGAAGCAGCTTCTTACAATCGCCCGCGCGATGCTTTCCGACCCCGACATATTGATTCTCGACGAGGCGACCTCGAACGTAGACACGATGACGGAGCAAAGAATACAGAAGGCATTCCTGAAAATGATGGAGGGAAGAATGAGCTTCATAATTGCGCACCGACTTTCGACCATACGCGAATCGGATTTGATTTTGGTTATGGACAAGGGCAGAATTATCGAGCAGGGAACGCATGAGGAGCTTCTAAAGCGGGGCGGATTCTATTACAAGCGCGGTGAGGGGGGGTGTGTGGTATGAGAGGGGGGCGGAGGGGCGGGAGCGCGGTGGGGTGGGATGAGAAGGGCGGGGGGAGACCCACGCACAGG
>JAJBTG010000068.1:1861-3563 GCA_020860985.1 Oscillospiraceae bacterium | reverse complement strand
CTTCTCGGGTTCAATGGCGTTTGCGTCATAATGAAAGAGAGCCGTGTTCTCGTCAACATTCGATTGAACATAATTGCCGCTCTCGCTTACCGCCCAACCGGTCTTATTTTGTCCGCGTTCCTCAACATGAATCATCAGTGGGTCCCAATAGAGTATACCTATGCAGTAATCGGTGTTTCGCATAGCGTTAATCATTTCCGCCATATAACCCTTGTGACCCTCCTGCGAATCGGGGTATATATCCGAGTATGCGTCAATATTGGAAAGCTGACCCGTATAGCCGTCTTTTCTTGTGGAGTTAAAGTTAAAGCCGGTTTCCATTATCATAACGTCCTTGTTATACAGATTTCCAAGGGTATTAACGAAGTCCGCGCATTCCGCCGCTGTTTTATCAGACCAGTAGGGATAATACGATATGCCGATAACGTCGTATGAAGTACCCGCATTTTTAAATGCTGACTGACCGATTATCCAATTGAAATTATCATCAAGATCATCCCCCGCAAAATGGATTATAACCTGCGAGTCCGGCGACACTTCTTTTACCGCGCGGTAGCCCGCGTTTAAGAATGTGCCGAGTGCCGCCAAATCCTTAGGACAGCTTACACCGGAACCGCTGCTGCTGATTGTAAAATCGGTTCCCATGGTTGCCGCCCAGGTGTTGGCGAACGGGAACCGCATACCGCCGTTTATCTCGTTGCCGAGCGAAACATAGTCGCAGTATACACCGGCTGCTTCCAGCTTTTCCATACATTCCTTGGTATAATCATAAATCAATGTTGTAAGCGCGGATTGTATTTCCGTGCGCTGCGAGCTTGTCATTTCGGCTAAAAAGTCAAAGTCCTTTATGTCATAGCCTAAGTCTGCTTCTATAGAATCCGCCCAATCCTGCGGGATAATTTGACATTCGCCGTTTGACCAGTAATCGGAATAGTTAAACGTGAAAACTATCTTCATGCCGGCATCCTGCGCCTGTTCTGCAAGATTTACACAGTCGTCAATATCCTGATAACCGTCCGGCAAATAATAGGTTCCGTCGCCACGTCCTTTACCGGGGTTGTTCGACAAGCGAATACGCGCCGCATCCATACCGCTTTCGGCAAGAAATTCAATCGGATTTACCGCATTTCCGTCGAAATCGTAATACTTTCCGCCGCTTTCCGATACATATGTATATTCACTCATATCACCGCCGTTCAAAAATACGCGCTCACCGTCCGTAGCCGTTACGCTTAAGCTGTTTGTATACAGCGCAGTGTTCTCGGTGCTTACGCCTATTGTTATCGAGCCGTCGTAGGTGTAAACGCTCCGCACACTTACCTCGGTATAGCCGTTGGTATTTGTATTTGTCGTGGCGGTCATGGGTATTACCGATGAAGCTCTGTCCGATATTGTCGATTCCGCGTACAGATAACTCTGTGTCATTACGGTTGAATTGTTAAATTCCGCGGTTATATCATAGTAGCCGGCATCAAGACCTGTTACGGTAGCTTCCCATTCACCCGTTTTTTCGCTCACCTCATCGACATTCTCCGCGAATATTGTCGGTATGCCAAGCAGGGCAAGGCATAAAATAATTGCAAGCATAGCCTTTAAATTTTTCATATTAATCTCCGTTCCGCCGCCCCGCGTCGGCAAAAACCGATTGATTTCTTATCGGCGGGGAATAAATGATAAGAAATTATTAAGCGTATATTTGCTA
>JAJBTG010000068.1:797-1851 GCA_020860985.1 Oscillospiraceae bacterium | reverse complement strand
AAATTAAGATGTCCGTAAAGGACATCTTAAGTTCAGTCTGATTAAAAAAGTCAGCGAATCCGCTCAGACCTCCTCGATAATCGGAAGAATCATAGGATTACGCTTTGTCTGGTCGTAGATATAATGCGCTACCGCCGATTTCAGATTACTCTTTAATGTTGACCAATCCATATTGCGTTTGCTCAGACAAATTTCGGCACTGTCCTCCGCAACTGATTTTACGCCATCTATAAGACTTTCCGCCTCGCGGACATAAACAAATCCGCGCGAGATTACATCCGGCTTGGAAACCATTTTCTTATCCTCGTGCGAGATAGTCACAACGACTATAATCAGTCCGTCCTCCGCGAGATGCTTTCTGTCCCGCAGAACGATGTTTCCTACATCGCCTACGCCCAATCCGTCAACTAAGATTTTGCCCGCCTGAACGGTTTCGGTAACCTTCGCATGAGAGCTGTCAAGCTCGAGAACCTGACCGTTGCCGAGAACAAAGCTGCGGTTTTCGGGGATTCCTACCTTTGCCGCAAGCTCCTTATGGAGCACAAGATGCCTGTGCTCGCCATGAACGGGAATAAAGAATTTAGGCTTCGTAAGCGCCAATATAAGCTTTAGCTCCTCCTGGCAGGCGTGACCCGAAACGTGTACTTCGGAGAGCGATTTATAAATTACATCCGCGCCGATTTTGAAAAGCTCGTTTACTACGTTTGAAACGGATTTTTCGTTACCCGGAATCGGTGTTGCGCTGAGGATAATAAGGTCGTCCTTTGTAACCTCAACCTTTCTGTGGTCGCTGTATGCCATTCTTGTAAGCGCGCTCATCGGTTCGCCCTGCGAGCCTGTTGTAATAATAACTATTTGATTTGGTCTGTATTTTTTTATATGGTCAATATTAATAAGTACGCCCTCGGGTACCTTCATATATCCCAAAAGAATGGAAATTTCCACTATGTTTTCCATGCTTCGTCCCGAAACGGCAACCTTTCTGCCTTTTTTAGCCCCCTCCTCGAAAAGCTGCTCAAACCGGTGACAGTTAGCATCAAAGGTTGACAGTATA
>JAJBTG010000068.1:0-787 GCA_020860985.1 Oscillospiraceae bacterium | reverse complement strand
TGTACGCGGTGCACGTTTGAAGCAAAGGTTGCCACTATAATACGTTTGTTGCAGCCCTTGAAAATTTGTTCAAAACGCTCGCCTACGGAGCGTTCGCTCATCGCAAAGCCGGGACGTTCGACGTTTGTGCTGTCGGACATAAGCGCAAGAAGTCCCTCATTGCCCAATTCACCGAGTCTGGCTAAATCTATCATATCTCCGACTATCGGTGTAGTATCGATTTTAAAGTCGCCCATATGCAGAATCGTTCCGACCGGAGTTTTAATCGCAATCGCTACGGAATCCGCTATCGAATGATTTGTACGGATAAATTCTATCTTGAAATTCTGACCCGCGTTCACGGTGCTTCCCGCCTTAACGCGTACAAGCTTGACCCGCGACAGGAGATTATGCTCCTTTAATTTATGTTCAACAAGTCCGAGCGTAAGTCGAGTTCCGTAAACCGGAACATTGATTGCTTTAAGAAAATAGGGTAGACCCCCGATATGATCCTCATGTCCGTGCGTCAGAAAAATGCCCTTGATTTTCGACCAATTCTTCTCAAGATATGAGATGTCGTTGATTACCATATCAACTCCGGGCATATCGTCATCGGGGAACGCCATACCGCAATCAACCATAATAATTTCGTTTCCGTACTCAAAGACGGTCAGATTTTTTCCGATCTCATCTAAACCGCCAAGTGGTATGACTTTCAGTTTTTTAGTTTTTTCCACAAAATTACCTCCATATTTATTTTTTTGCGTAATTTAAAAAATTACAAGTCCGAACATTATTACAACATATT
>JAJBTG010000178.1 GCA_020860985.1 Oscillospiraceae bacterium | reverse complement strand
AACTGTTGGCGGCAAGCGGATTTTTATAACCCACGGACATCAATACAGGGTTAAATACGAGCATGATTTCCGCACTCTCGCCTATAGAGCCGCCGCCTTAAACGCGGATTTGGTTGTATTCGGACACACCCATACTCCCCACACATCATATGTCGGCTCAATGACGATAATCAACCCCGGCAGCATATCCTATTCCCATACCTACGCCGTTGCCGAAATTGACGGAAACAATTTAAAAACCGAAATCATTAAGCTGTAAAAAGCCATTGCTAAGACGCGGCGCAAGGAAAAGCAATCAAACTGCTTCTCCGACATTCCGACACACGAGAATAAAACGGACAAAACCGAAAAAGTTTTGTCCGTTTTTTTCTGCAAAAATTTCAAAAAGCTCTTGGCAAATCAAAACTACAAGTGTAGAATGTATTTAAACTATAGTTGTAGTTTTAAATGAAAGGAGAGATTTAAAATGCCGGCAAACAAATCTGTAACGGACAGCGAATTTGAGCTGATGAAAATACTTTGGGAAAGCGACAAGCCGCTTACGGCTCAGGAAATTATGGAGCGTCTTGAAAGCAGGGAATGGAAAATAACTACCGTTTCAACCCTGCTTACAAGACTATGCGAAAAGGGCGCGGCGGACTTTGAGAAAAGAGGAAGATCGCATTATTATTATCCTGTTCTTAAAGAAACCGATTACAAAATAAGCACGACAAAGTCGCTTGTAAGCCGTGTTTTCGGAGGCAGCGTAAAAAATCTCGTCGCAGCTCTTTATGACAATAAGGAGATGAGCGATGAGGACGTAAAGGAAATTAAGGAAATGTTCGGATTGGATTGAGCATATGTTTTTCGTATTCAGAATAGTGTTAATTTTATCTGTAATCGGAACTGCGGCGGCAGTGCTGCTTATGGCGCTCAAGCCGATAACATCAAGGGCTTTTTCGGCAAAGTGGTAGTATTACATATGGGCGGTGGTGCTGGTGATAATGGTGTTCCCGATACCGTTAAAAACCGAGAAAGCAAGCCTGCCCGAGCCGCCGACGTTCTTGATGCCGGCGGAGAATATACAAACGGAGCAGACAGCCGAAAGCGGCGGCGAAACAGCAGAGCATAGGCTTGATTGGCGCAACGGCGTGTCATTGGCATGGGCAGCGGGCGCATGTATATATATTCTATCCGCACTTGTAAGCTACCATATATTTCTCGCACGGAAAAAGCGCGGCTCATACGCGGCGAATATTGATATATCCGCAGTGGCAGCGGCGGTCGGATTGAAAAAGGCGCCGCCTGTCCGCATATGCGCGGACACCTCCCCGCCGATGCTTGTAGGCGTGATTAAGCCGGTGATATACCTGCCCGACATGAATTTTGACGACGGCTTGCATATGGTGCTTATGCACGAGCTAATGCATTACAATCGCCGCGACCTGCTCTACAAATGGGCGGTGTTTATTGTAAACGGCATACACTGGTTCAATCCCGCGGCATATATGGTGACGGCGAATATTAACGAGGCATGCGAAATTTCGTGCGACGCGGCTGTTACTCGTAACATGAGCGGCGATGAAAAGAAAAAATATATGCAAACCATTTTGAACCTTATTCACAAATAAGGAAGATAGCGCAAAGCGGCAGAATGGAGGATATTATGTTTAAAAAAATTTATACAACGGAAATGAGCGGAAATAAAAAGACGGTTGAAAAGCGTTTCAAAGCGATAAGCGCGAACAAAAAACGCGGAATAATAACGGGTGTATCGGTATTGACGGCGGCCGTTATAGTATGCGGAGCGGTATGGGTAAACGGAGCCGTGTCGGATAAAGCGAAAATATATGCCGAAAACGAAACGTCCGTTACGACCACAGAGGTTATTTCGCAGGAAATTTCAGAATCAGAGAACACGCAAGCGAAAAATCCGTATAATGTAAACTCGGTTGACATTACCGGCAGAACCATAGCGGATGTCGCTGCGGAAACGGGTATGACGCTCTCGAAATTTTTGGAGGATAACGGCCTGCCCGCCGATATGCCGGGCGATACCTACGAGGCTGCTGCCTACGGATATATCCCATGCTCAAAAATGGCGGAAATGTACGGAATTAGCTTTGAGGAGTTTAAGTCGCAGCTTGAGCTGCCCGACTACATAACCGAAAGCACAATCTACCACGAGGCAATCGGCGAGGTCACTCTCGGCGTGTATGTCGGTACCGACATTCTGGAGCAGTTTAAGGAGCATTACGGCTTAGGCGGCGATGTTATCGCCGATACCAAATACAAGGAAGTCGCCGATATTATCCTTGAAAAGCAGCGTTCGGAATACGCACAGGAATAGCCCTTACCATAATTATTCTGTTTACAAAACCTCGCCTCTCGTGTATAATCTAAATTGCAGGTATACACACCGAAAACAGAATGGAGGAAATTATGAGAAAAATTGCTTTAATACTTTTATGCGGCGCAATGCTTAACGCGATGCCCGCCAACGCGGAAACAAACATAGGCGTGTTTCTGAACGGCAAAGCGCTGACGTTCGACCAACAGCCTGTTATAAGCAGGGACAGGACGTTTGTTCCCATGAGGACGATATTCGAGTGCTTCGGAATGGACGTTGAATGGAACGGCGAAAATCAAAGCATATACGCGTGTAACGGCGACAGCGAGATTTCAATGTCAATCGGCAGCGACGAGATGTGGGTAAATGGCGAATGCATAAAACTGGATGCCGTGCCGTTTTTAAGCGGTGACAGAACCCTTGTTCCGCTCCGCGCAATCAGCGAGGCGCTTAACTGTACCGTGGATTGGGACGGATCGACCGGCTCTGTTATAATATTCGGCAACATAATAAATTCAACAATGTTCCCGACACAGTCGCCCACAGCCACTCCCACTTCGGAACCGACTGCAGCTCCGACTGTAGAGCCTACAGCAGAACCCACAGTAACGCCGACTGCGGCACCGACAGCAACACCGACAACTGCTCCCATAGCAGTGCCGACAGCAACACCGACAGCGACACCGACAACCACTCCCACAGTAGCACCAACAGCAGCGCCCACATCGCAGCCGTCATCATCGGAAAGCGCGATGGAACAGGAAGTACTCGCGCTTGTGAACAAGGTTCGTGCCGAGAATGGTTTAAGCGCGCTGACATGGGCGGATGATGTTGCGGAGGTTGCCCGCGCGCACAGCGCCGATATGATTAACAGAAGCTTTTTCAGCCATACAAATCCGGACGGTGAGTCGCCGTTTGACAGACTGAAAAGCAATGGAATAAGCTATCGCGTTGCGGCGGAGAATATTGCCTACGGTCAAAGAACAGCCGAGGCGGTAATGGAATCATGGATGAATTCATCGGGCCACAAATCCAATATTCTCAACAGCAGCGTAAAGGAAATAGGAATAGGCGCGGTAAAAAATTCGCAGGGAACCGTTTATTGGACACAGATGTTCATAGCAAGATAAGTTTAAAATGATTTTTAAAGCAATAGGGTTCTGCACGGCAGAACCTTATTGCTAAATATGGTGGATTCCGCTTATTTTTTCAGCGGCGTATATTTTTGTGTAATGAAAAAATATTGTATTTTTCAAAGAAAAGTAT
>JAJBTG010000279.1 GCA_020860985.1 Oscillospiraceae bacterium | reverse complement strand
GTACAATAGGTATAAATTTTACAAATTTTATCTCTAATTTTTCAGACAATGGAGGTTGAATCATGGGAACAGTTGATAAGTTGACTGAGCTTCAATACCGCAGAAGTGTTATCGAAAAAGGCGGCGGCGAAGCAAAAATCAAAAAGCAGCATGACAGCGGCAAGCTGACGGCAAGAGAGAGAATTAATATGCTCCTTGACGAGGGCAGCTTTGTCGAAATCGATGCGTTTGTAACTCACAGATGCGCGGAATTTGGTATGGACTGCGTAGAGGCTCCGGGCGAGGGCGTAGTAACCGGCTACGGTACGGTTGACGGATGTCTTGTATATGTTTACGCTCAGGACTTCACGGTAATAGGCGGTTCACTCGGTGAAATGCACGCGAAGAAAATCTGTAAGGTTATGGATATGGCGGCTAAGATGGGCGCTCCGATTATCGGAATGAACGATTCGGGCGGCGCGAGAATCCAGGAGGGAATAGATGCTCTTTCGGGATTCGGAGAAATATTCTACAGAAACACCGTGAACAGCGGCGTAATTCCTCAGATTTCCGTAATAATGGGACCCTGCGCGGGCGGCGCGGTTTATTCGCCGGCTATAACAGATTTCATATTTATGGTTGAAAAGACAAGCCAGATGTTTATAACGGGTCCGCAGGTAATCAAGTCCGTAACGGGCGAGGACGTGACAAGCGAGGAGCTTGGCGGCGCGGATACTCACACATCAAAGTCGGGCGTTGCTCACTTCAAGGCGGCAAATGACGAGGAATGTATCGCCAAGATAAGAAAGCTTCTTTCATATCTGCCGTCAAATAATCTTGAGGAGGCACCGTATGAGCCTTCAACGGACGAAATTAACCGTCTTTCGGAAAAGCTGACATCTATTGTTCCGGACGAGGCAAACAAGGCATACGACGTAAAAGAGGTTATTGCGGAGCTTGTTGACAACGGAGATTTCTTCGAGGTACAGGAAGGCTTTGCGATGAATATAGTTGTCGGTTTTGCGAGAATGAACGGACAGGTCATAGGCATAGTGGCAAACCAGCCTAAGGTAATGGCAGGCTCACTTGACGTTAATTCCTCGGATAAGGCGGCAAGATTTGTACGTTTCTGCGACAGCTTCAATATTCCGCTTGTTACTCTTACGGACGTTCCGGGATATTTCCCCGGAGTTGAGCAGGAGCAAAACGGAATTATAAGACACGGCGCTAAGCTGCTTTACGCATTCTCGGAGGCAACGGTTCCTAAGATTAACGTGATTTTAAGAAAGGCTTACGGCGGCGCGTACATAGCGATGAATTCAAAGAATCTCGGCGCGGATATGGTAATGGCGTGGCCGACGGCTGAAATAGCGGTAATGGGTCCCGAGGGCGCGGCTAACATTATTTTCAAGAATGATATTAAGGAAAGCTCCGATCCAGTTGCAACCCGTAATGAGAAGATACAGGAATACAGAAATAAATTCGCATCACCTTACGAGGCGGCGAGAAGAGGCTACGTGGACGATGTAATCGAGCCGGACTCAACAAGACCGAGAATTATCGCGGCTCTTGAAATGCTTGCATCAAAGCGCGATTCAAGACCGGCTAAAAAGCATGGAAATCTTCCTGTTTAATTGTTGAAAGGAGATTTTGATTATGTATTCAGAAAGCTTATTGACAGGTCAGAATTTGTCGCTTGGCGAGGCTCTTGCAACGGGCGGTCAAACTACGGTTATCGGTCTTGCGATAGTATTTTCGGTTCTTGTGGTGCTTATGATAGTGCTGTATTTGTTCAAGGTTATTTTTTATAAGGACCCGAACAAGAAAAAGATGGCGGATACCAAGCAGGAACCCGCGCCTACTATTGAGACTGCTCCCGCAGTGACCGAGGAAACGGACGAGGAAGAGCTTATAGCAGTGCTTACGGCGGCTGTTGCCGCAAGCCTTAATACGTCTACATACAATCTGCGTATTAAGTCATACAGACGAACGGACAATAAGATGCCCGCATGGAACAGAGCGGGTGTTACCGAAACAATAAATAACAGATTCTAAGGAGGTAAATACAATGAGAAAGTTTAATATCACAGTAAACGGAAAAACATATGAGGTTGACGTTGAAGAGGTCGGCGGCGTTGCCGCTCCGGCTCCGGCTGCTGCTCCCGCGGCTCCGGCACCGGCTTCGGCTCCGAAGGCGGCTCCCGCTCCCAAGGCTGCTCCGGTAGCGGGCGCTAAGCAGGTAACCGCTCCGATGCCCGGTACAATTGTATCGGTAAAGGTCAACGTGGGCGATAAGATTGAAAGCGGAACGCTTGTCGCGGTTCTTGAGGCGATGAAAATGGAAAACGAGATATTCGCGGGTGTTGACGGTACCGTTGCGGGCATAAGCGTATCAGCCGGCGACAGCGTAAACAGCGGCGACGTAATAGTTTCCGTAAACTGATACGAGCGCGACTAAATTATAGAAAGTGGTGACAAAACAGTGTTAGAAAGCTTTTTAAATTTTTTGCAGAATACAGGATTTTACGCGCTCATTTCAAACGGCGGAACGTGGCTTTCAAGCGGCTCCGAGGCGATAAAGACCATCATTATGCTTGCGATAGCCTGCGTGCTTTTGTATCTTGCAATAGTAAAGAAATTTGAGCCGCTGCTGCTATTGCCTATAGCGTTCGGTATGCTGCTTACCAATCTGCCGATGATAAAGGATTCCAGCGCGATAATGATGCATACGGAATGGTTTACCGATTCGCAGTATTTTATAGACGGACATTCGATAGACGTCGGAATGATATGCCGCGAGGGCGGATTGCTGGATTTGCTGTATCTGGGCGTTAAGCTGGGTATTTATCCTCCGCTTATATTTGTCGGCATAGGCTGTATGACGGACTTCGGCCCGCTTATTGCCAATCCGAAGAGTATTCTTCTCGGAGCTGCCGCGCAGTTCGGCGTATTCTTCACATTCGTCGGCGCGCTTGTTTTAAGCGCTCTTATACCCTCAATCAGCTTCGGCGTTAAGGAGGCGGCATCGATAGGTATTATCGGCGGCGCGGACGGTCCTACGGCGATTTACGTTACAAAGTCGCTTGCTCCGTCGTTGCTTCCGGCAATCGCGGTTGCGGCTTATTCCTATATGGCGCTGATACCGGTTATTCAGCCGCCCATTATGAAGCTGATGACCCGTAAAAAGGACAGAATGATTGTAATGGAGCAGCTCAGACCTGTTTCAAAAACGGAAAAGATTTTGTTCCCGATTATAGTAACAATAGTTGTAGCGTTGATTATCCCCGATGCGGTATCGCTTGTCGGCTGTCTGATGCTCGGCAATTTGCTTAAGGAATCGGGAGTTGCGGACAGACTTGCAAAGATGGCTCAGAACGAGCTTATGAATATAGTTACCCTGTTCCTTGGCGTAACGGTCGGAGCAACGGCAACCGCTACAAGTTTCCTTTCGGCGCAGACCATCGGAATTATCATTCTCGGACTTATTGCGTTCTGTTTCTCGACAGCGGGCGGTTTGTTCCTCGGCGATATTATGTGCTGGCTTACAAAGGGTAAGGTTAATCCGCTTATCGGCAGCGCGGGCGTAAGCGCCGTGCCTATGGCGGCGCGTGTTTCGCAGACGGT
>JAJBTG010000117.1 GCA_020860985.1 Oscillospiraceae bacterium | reverse complement strand
GATGTCCCCCGCCTCTATAGGCGGCGGGTTCCACTTACTTTTTTCAGTGGCGGTATAATCCGCCACTGAAACGTTGAATGACGGGGCAAAGCCCCTTATTGAACTAAATTAAGAGCCTGCTCCGATACGGAGCAGGCTCTTATCATTTTACAATCAATTTTTAATTATCTATTCTGTATCCCGCCGCCTCAAGCGCGCAAAGCGCTCTTGAAAAATTTTCCGACTTGGTCAAAACATAATCGGTATTGTATGTGGACACAGCAAACATACTTATATTGTTGTCTGCAAGCACCGCAGAGATTTTGGACAGAATACCTATCAGGGAAAAATCCAAAATCCCCTGTATTCTGAAAGCCTTCCATCCGTCATCCCTCGCGGCGGCATCGCGCGGCACATCCTCGATTTTACAGACAAGCGAAATTTCTTCGTCGGTTTTTCCGACAAAACAAAATTCACTATCGAAATTAACGTCCGAAATATCCGCGATTTTGCAAACCGAAAATTCACCGTCTATCTTTTTTAATTCCATATTTTAATTTATTCCTCAACGCCCAATACCGCGATTTCGCTGATATGGCAGTAGTTCTTTGTCGGGTCGGTCGCGCCGTCGCCGTTGTAGCGGATATATCTCGCGTTTACGGATTCCGTGAACATATACTTTTCAAACTCCTCCGTTTCACCGCTGTTCTGCGTTTTTGAAAGAGCTGTTTCCCATGTTTCGCCGTCGTTGGAATATTCGATTGTGAACGGATAAATTCTCTCGCTGCCCTTCCACATTGCTATCGCAACGCCTGTTACCTCCTGCGTATCGCCGAGGTCTAACGTAAGCGTGTTCGGTCCGTATGCCGACCAGCGCGTGCTTATGTCAAGGTCAACTGCACCCGTTTCGACATTTCCGTCGTTATCGCTCGCCTCAACTCCGTAAACATCAAGCTGGTTTGAATAGTATTTCTCGCCTGTTCCGTTGATTGCCACAAGCTCAACCTTGTCGGGAACGGGAGCGCTCTTTATCGCTTCAAGCTGCTCCTTCGCGGCGGAATCTGAAATTTCGAGATTCTCAAGGTCGCTTATTGTGATAAGTCCGTCATTCCAGTAAACATTCTTTTCGAGAGCCTCCGCGATAGCACGAAGCGGAACCATTGTTCTGTCCTGAGTTATTACAGGAGCGGTATCCGTTTCATGATAAGATACCGTATAAGTATCGGACAAACTGCCGCCGGGCGCAGCCGTTTCTCCATCGTATTTATAATAGCTAAACTTGTTGTCGCCTATTTTCATTTCAATGCGGTCTTTATTTTCCGCCGTTATTTCTACTGTCTGATTATCGCCGTCCCATTCAACCTCCGCGCCGAACGCTTCCGCTATGAAACGAAGCGGAACAAGAGTTCTGTCGTTTTCGTCAAGATACGGTTTAACGTCCGTGTTGTCGTTATCTACACGTTGGGGAACACCGTTTACAAGAGCGGTCGAACAGTCAATCACAAGCTCAACCTTTTCACCTGTGTATAAATCGTCAATCGTCCATGACTTCTGTGCCAAATCGGAATTTCTTACCTCGTTATCCCCATCGACAACATACATCTGCGGAACGGGTATTGTTTCCGTGTCGTAGCCGAGGTAGTAGCTTACATGAGTCGGCTGGTTGTAGCAGGTGTTCTGATACGCAACGTGCATTCTGTACTGAATATCGTGCATAAGAGTCGGTATTCTGTAGCTTGTGGGCGTTGTTGTCGTATAAATTCTAAGCGCACTGCCATCCTTTGTGGGGTATATTACCTCCTCGCGCCAGTCGCCGAACAGATCCGCCGTAAGCGACGGATTTGACTTTGTGCCGTTTACGGATGTGCATCCTGAAGCGGTAAATATCGTTTCGACCTTTTGAGCTTCGCTGTTCCATTTGCTTATATAAATACTATCCTGAACCTCGCGTCCGAGATCGCCGTCCCACCATGCAAAGAAATTGGCGGGCATTGTATAGCTTGTTGAAATTACGGTGCCGTCAGCCGCGGTCAAAACTCCCGCCGCGGACCAACCCTCGCATCCCGGGTAATTCGGGTCAATATCGTCCGACGCGCCGCGTCCGTTATCGTTGCCGGTCTGCTCTCCGTACAGGATTTCGCCCGTGCGTGCGTCACGCATTTCATAGCCGTATGCCGATCCCGTTTCCTCATGGCAGGAATACACCTCAAGTCCCGGTCTTGACGGGTCAAGGTCGCCGACGTGCTGCGCGTCGCCGTGTCCCAAGCCTGTCGAATACATCGGAGTACCGTCGTTATCTATGGCAAGCGCGCCGTAAATAAGCTCGTCACAGCCGTCGTAATCAACATCCGCCGCACTCATCGAGTGGTTGCCCTGTCCGATATACTGATTATTGTAATCAAGCGTGTCAAAACGCCATTTCTTAACTATTTTTCCGTCCTCAAGGTCAAACGCCGCAATAACGGTTCTGCCGCCCGCGTCACCCTCGGGACCGGTATAATATCCTCTTGCGAACACCATGCTCGGTCTTTCGCCGTCCAGGTACGCAACTGCCGCGAGATACCTCTCGCTTCTGTTACCCCAACCGTCACCCCAAGTGCTGACATTCCATTCCTTGCCGCTTTCGGTTTTTCCGGTTGTCTGCGGGTCGTAGTCAACGGTGTCAATCACAGAGCCGTCCTCGCCGTTGAACACGGTCAAATAAAGCGGACCGGTAAGATTTTTTCCGTCGCCCTGAACCGCATAATTCTTGTCGGCATCGCCGATAACCGTTCCGTCGCCCGCAATGGTGCCGTCCGCCGTGCGGCACGCCATTTCAGCCTTGCCGTCGCCGTCGTAATCGTAAACCATGAATTGAGTATCATGCGCGCCGCTTCGGATATTCGGTCCCATATTTACGCGCCACAGCAATGTGCCGTCCGGCTCGTAAGCGTCGATTATACATTCTCCGGTATAGCCCGCTTGAGCGGCATCCTTAGCATTTGACGGATCCCATTTAAGAACAATCTCATATTCGCCGTCACCGTCAAGGTCGCCGACCGACGCGTCGCCGGGCGTATATGTATAGCTTTCGCCGCTTACCGTATTATCCGGAGGGGTCTGTATCGGGATTTCTATGTAGCTGTTATCAAGCAGCTCAACCTCCTCGCACTTTTCTCCCTCAACGCCGTCAATAACGGTTGAAACCGCATATTTCGCGCCGTTCGTTGTATTAATATCGGTATAGTTTGTAACGCTTAACGGTTCCGCATTGACCTTTATGCCGTCGCGGTACAGGTTATACTTTACGTCAAGCTGCTCCGTTCCAAGCCATCTCCAAGAAATAAAGGCGCTCTTATCGGTTTTTACCGCTACAAGTCCGCGTCCCAGATTTTCCATGGGGCGCTGAATATCGGGGCGGCTGTCAATCAACGCCTGTGTTTGAGCGGCGGAATCCTCATAGCTGTTAATCATCAAGCTCTCGCCTACCTCTGCTGCCCAAGAAGCGGTAAGCTGTCCCATTACCGCCACTGCCGCAGCCACGGCAATTATTTTTTTCTTCATAAAAAATACCTCTCTTTCAAAAAAAATTTATTCGGATAAATCTCCTAATTCTCATTGCTACCATTGTATCATAAACAACAAAAT
>JAJBTG010000232.1 GCA_020860985.1 Oscillospiraceae bacterium | reverse complement strand
CTGTATATTTATTATATCACAGATTTTATAAATACGCAACGTGTAAATTGAGATTTTTTTAATTTTTCTTTTATATTTAACTTTTTCTTTACCAAATACTTTTTTATTCGGAGGCAGTAACAGAAGTTTCCTTCGTCTGTTGCTCCAACACCTTATTGCCGTATTTCAGCAATAATTTTGTCATCACATCTATGCAGCGTTCAAATGCCGCATTATGTTTTGAGTTTTCATAGTATCTGGTCAACAATATTCTCCTTTCTCTCCGGTTTGTGCATATACTCATCAAGCACTTCCTTGGGTATGCGCTCCAACACTGCAACCGCATCCTCATAGTCCTGACGAAGCTTGGCGTCGGCGAGCTTTTTCAAAAGGCTTTCCCTGCTTGCCTTGTCCAATGAGGTTTCCAACTGTGCGTTCTTCTTTTTAAGCTTTTCATTCTCAGCTGCGGTTTCGGTAAATACCGTTTGATATTTTTTCAGCGTGGTGTGCATTTTTTCGACAGCGGGGATGTATTTATCCAAAAACGCTGTAATCTCCGAAGTCTTGCTCTTTGCATTAAAAGCATTCACGCCTGACAGCATCTCCTCTAATTTGGCTTTTTGCTTGGTGAGACGCGTCATTTCCTTAAACACCCTCGGCGGGATATGGTCGCGCCCCGTCAAAGACGCGCTTTCGCCGCGTTCGAGCGTGGGATATTTCTTGACCATATGCTTCCAAAACTCATCCTGCCACCATGTGAGCTTTTTCTTGTTGCCGACAATATCCTTTGCCGAAAGCCGTCCGTCTTCGGTTATCGGCACAAAGCACAGGTGCATATGCGGCGTTTTCTCGTCCATATGTACAACGGCGGAGATTATTGTTCACTCATCCTGATGTGCCTTGATAAATTCAAGCGCGTAGCTGAAATATTCCTTTATCTCGGCTCGCTTCTTGCCCTTGAAAAAGTCAGGACTTGCTGTAACCAACGCTTCAACAACTCTTACGCTGTCGGAGCGTGTGCGGCAGCCTTTTTCGGCAATTTGCTTTTCGGCTTCTGCGCGATATTTGCGCTTCGGCTTGACCAAGTGGAAGTTGTATTTGCTCTTGCTTACATCCACATCGGGATTGCTCGCGTATTTCTCTTTGGTGCGCTCGTTATGAGCTTCGATATGACCGATTTCCGGTCCCTTGTATTTTGCGAACCGCAAAATTCCGTATTGTGCATTCATTGTGTGTTCCTCCTCGTAAAAAATTCTGTAGTGACCTCAAAATATGTGTACTATGTGTACCGCCCGTACAAAGCCGCTGTTTTACTGAGTTTTGAGAGCCTTTCATCTCTTAAATGTGTGTACCAATCTGTACAGCCGTACATTTTTCCGTACCAACGTACATATATTGTTCCGTGTCTGTACTGCTCAAAAACCGCATATTTACTGCATTTTATACGTTTGGTACACTTAGTACACTTGTTTCCTGACTCCAGTCAGTTTTTAAAAAGCGGTACTTGCAGTGCTTCAATGCCAACAAATCCTCGTACATATTTACCTCTGCCGATACTTATCTTGTTGGTATAAGTTACGTTGTACGTATTTTCATTTTGTTTCAAGTACGCACAGAAGCTTCTCTGTGACAGCGGCGGGAGTGCGTTATCATCGCACCACAGCTTGTAAACGCCGTACAAATTCTTTGAGCTTGTATATACGCCATCGGCAAATCTGACGTACCCCTCCGACGCAAGAAATTCAATGACGTTGTTACCGTCAGCAACAGCCGATTCCATATTCTGCTTTGCGGCATCGCTTATCGTGAATCGGTAGTCGTTCTGTATCAGGCGGCGTAGTCCCTCCAACGCCCAGAGGAATATTCCCTCCGCTTCAAGGCACATCTTTTCGGCAATATACGGGTCGTCCGTTCTGTCGGCGGCTTTTTCTTTGGCGGTCAGAATAATCTGTCTGCGGAAAAATCCTAGGCTTCGGTCATAGAGTGATTGCAGCGTTCCGTTACCGAGTGCAAGGAAACGCACATATAAATCGCCTTGATAGCTTTGCTTACCCTTTTTCTCCAAATCCATCGGCAGTTCAGCAGTGATGATTGCTTTGATGTGGTTCGTTTGCGGCAATGCCTCAAGCTTTAAATCATCGTCAAGCAGCACAAGCTCATTTTCCAAATCCGCTCTCGCGAACGGGCTTGTCTCAATCTTTGCGATACTTCCCGTGTTCATGTTGTCGCCGAGCAACGCCCGCAGCACCAACCCGATACGGCTCTTGCCTTCGCCTCCCTTGCCCGTAAGCAATAGCATTTTCTGACCTTTGGTTGACGGGATAAGACAATAGCCGATAAATTCCTGAAGCGTCGGTATGTCCTCATCGTTCAACAGCTCTGATAAGAACCTCAGCCATGTTTCGGGCTTTGGTGCGTCGGGATTGTACGCTACCGGCAATCGGTTTCTGCAAAACATTTTCTTCTCCGTAAACCCCTGCTTTAAGAAATACGTACCGTTTGCGACGTGAATACGGTCAAGATAAATCGGCATTGATTTTACCGCACATTCGAGCTTCAAAACATCGACAATGCTTGTCACTCGTTTTGATAATCCCGTTACGATATACGGCTTTATACGGTTGTAAATTTCCTGCTTTATCGCACTTTCGTCGCTCACCATTCCGTCAACGGTGAAGAATGTGTTGTTGAGGCAAACCATTGGGAAATCCTTGATAAACTCCTCACAGAACACCGCTTCGTTGATCTTTTTTCCGTCAAACCACAATACTGCGCCTTCCTCACGGGTTATTTCTTGTTTATTGTTCATATTGCTCATATCGATTCTCCTCTCGTATTTTTTCAATTCGTTTTCGTAAATTTCCTATTGTGCCGTCCGTAATCAACTCGTTTACAACCTCGTGCCTATCTTCAATATCCTCATCAATGATAAAGTCGATAAGATACTCAATGTACCCGAGCCTTTGACAGGCTTCAACAAACCTATCGTCAAAGTCCTCGTCGGGTGTTTTCGGCGCAAAAGTTATCTTCCACTCCTCCAAAAGATGAAGATAATCGCATAATATGCCGAAGCACTCACGCTCACGGTCGCTGTATACGTCAGCTTTATGATATACCTGCGGTCTGACAACAGCATCACCGGCAGCATAATCCAGTCCAAAATCCACCGCAAGTTTCTTTGCCGCATCAATCGGCTTTATGTCGAACAGCCTGTTCACAAAGTCAATCACATCACCGTTTTCGCCGCAGCCGAAGCAATAGAAGTAGCTTGAGTTTAGCTTCATGCTTGGGTTACTGTCATTATGGAACGGACAGCATATCATACAGGTGCGCGTTACCTTGAAGCCGTAACGCTCCGCCGCATCCTTTAGCGGAACAGCGGCTTTTACTTGTTCAAAAATCGTCATATGACGTTCCTCCTATACAAATTTATTCGACAAAATTTCCTTGTCGCTTAACTATACGGAGAAAATCGTCTTAGACCGCGAAATCAGGCATATATGCAATTAAAATAAAAAAATGCTCCGAAATCTTGCAAAAATGCAAGAATGGAACAAAATAATGAGAACTTGCTTCAAATCTCTTGACAAAGTACATTTGATTTGATAGAATAGATGTATAAAATTGAATAGCGGGATTTAATTT
>JAJBTG010000203.1 GCA_020860985.1 Oscillospiraceae bacterium | reverse complement strand
CAATCCTCTGTCCCGTGATAATCTCATCCTCCCACGCCTTATACGCGCCCCCTCCGCCGTTGCATATCGATCAGGGGCAGTAATGCGTTATTTTAAATCTTCCGATATATGTTCCCAGCTACGGGTCGATATTTACCGGAGCGTCCTCCTCCACGGTAATCTCCGAATAAGGAATTAACTCGTCATACGATATGTAGTCCACGCCGTAAACGAGGTCGTCGTTTTTCTCAACGGGAGTGTGATTAGCTATAATTTTCAAGCCGTTGGGAACAACCGCGTCCTCGGGAATGGAAACCTTAGCGGTTAAATCCTCCTGATTCCAGCTAACCTCAAGACCGAATAGCTCCATAGCGCTTCTCAGCGGAATCATCAATGCCGAATCATCCTCAAGCTGAGCTGCATTATCCATTTCCACACTTTTTCCTATCGCGACTATATCGCCGTCAACATCCGTAAAATTATACCTTATAACAGCGTTTGTGTCATAAAGCGTTAAAGCCGCCGTAATGCTCGTCGGCTCCAGCTCAAGACCGTAGCCTCCGACCTTGCTTATCAGCTCCGCCGCGTATCGCTCAACAGGCTTATCGGAATATGCGTTCGCATACAAGGTTATAAGCGCCGTCTGCGTTGACTGGTCCCATTCAACCTCCATACCCGCCGCCTCCGCGACTGTTCTCGCGGGAACGTATGTACAGCTGTCAAACTGCATCGGAACAAAATCATTGAAGCTTACCAAGCTCGATACGCCGCTTGTCAGAGCGTCAAGCTCAACGGCTATATCCGTGCTGTATGCCGCGGCTCCCGCCGCCGCGCCGCATATGGATACCATTGCCGCCAAAGCTGATATTGCGGCTTTTTTTAATCTGTTCATTATGATTACATCCTCCTAATTTCATGTTTTCTTTTCTTCCGGATTACCCCATTTAGATACGAAACCAGACTTACTGAGTTGTGCTCATCACTTTGAAGTTTAATAAGGGGCATGGCCCCATCATTCAACGTTTCAGCGGCGGATAGTTGACTTGCTTGCAAATCAACTCCGCCACTGAAAAAAGTAAATGGAACCCGCCGCCTATAGAGGCGGGGGACATCTTACTTTTAGTTATTTATTGTAGTTTGTGTAAATTACTATGTCTGTTACTGTACCGTTTACAAGTCTTGCAAGCGCGTAATTTGTTTTAAAGCTGTCGCTGTATGTAACAATACCGTTGTCGTCAATCACCGATTTCGGTATACTCGACTTTGTAATATTGGAAACGCTGCCTATTGATACCTCGCGTTTCGCGGACATATCGCATATATATACAATCGTATTGCTTTCCAATGTCAAATACATCTCATTGTTTTCATCGCCGTCGGGACCGAGCAGAGTAAGTGTATTCGCGCTCTTGTCCTTGATTACTCCGAAGGCAAACTGATATTTCACGCTTGAGCTTCCACCATACCTTAATACGCTCCAGCCGCTTTGTCCGGCAACCTTGCCGTTGTCGGAAATCAAATTCAAAAAGCTGTCGCCGTAATCGTTACCGTCCGTTACTATATTATTTTCCTGAGGTCTGTAGATAAAGCCTATACTGCTTACATCGCCCGAGAGGTTAGCCGCCAAAAATACAACATCACCCTCCTTAAGCGCTCCCGCGTCAAGTCCTTCCATATATGAGAACGCATCCGACGCCGAGGTTATCAAAACATCCTGCTTTATCGGAACAGTCATTTCGCTTCCCTGATAAAGCACATCCGCGTAATAGACCTCTTCCTCATCATCGTCAAGTCCTGATGAGATTTTATCTACAACCGCAAACGCGTTTACCGCGTCTACCTCTCTTTCATAAATGCTCGGAAATTTCTGCGGAGCATCCGTTGCTTCTAGCTCGCTCGTCGGAGCTGAGGTTGCCGCCGGCTCCTCGGTTTGGACGGGTTCCGCCGTCTGAACAGGCTGCTCCGTTTGTTCCTCTATATCAACGTCAAAAAATCCCTCTCCCACAAAGCACGCCCGCAGACTGTACTGCGTCAGCTCCGCCGGGATTTCAAATCTATCGTTTTCAGCCGTAAACAATCCCGAGTATTGCAATATTCCGTTATCATCATATCCGTTAAGTATCAGTCGGTCTTTGTCGTTAGTATCGATTGTTATGATACCCTCGTTTAAAGTGCCCGTTATACCGTCCGCAAAAGCAACGGTTGAGGCGGCAACGAAAGCAAGCATAACCGCAACTAATTTTTTAACCATTGTTCTACCCCTTTTTTTAAATAGTATCCCCGAAAACCTGCCAAAACAAGGAGCGAAACAGCCGGTTCCCGGGAACACTTATTTATTAACTTTTTTAGCCGCGCATGATGCCACAAACTGCTTTGCGCATCTCGCGCTCTTTCCACCGTAATTCATCTGCCATACAATAGCTTTCTTTTCAAGCTCGGGAGTCATTTCGATTCCGTTGGCTTTTAAAAGCTCCTCAACTATATGCAGATACTCCTTTTGGTTCGGTGCCGAAAATACAAGACTTATTCCGAATCTCTCCGCCAGCGACAGGGTTTCCTGCATATTATCGTTGACGTGCATTTCCCCGCCCTGTCTGTCCTCATAGGTTTCCTTTATGAGGTGTCTGCGGTTCGACGTGGCATATATAAGCACATTATCGGGCTGAGGCTGAAGCTGTCCCTCCATCGCCGTTTTTAATGCTTTATACTCCGCGTCGCGCGATTCAAAGGACAAATCATCCAAAAAGATTATGTACTTATTCGGTTTCAGCGAAAGCTTCTCTGTAAGCGAGGGAATACTTTTTATACACCCCTTTGGCATCTCCACAACTCGGAGTCCCCTCTCCGCAAACATATTCAGCAACGCCTTTACGGATGAGGATTTCCCCGTTCCCCTGTCGCCGAACAGTAAGACATTGTTCGCGGGCTTACCGTTGACAAACGCTTCCGTATTTTCAATCAGCACCTTCTTTTGATGCTCAAGTCCGACAAGGGAATCAAAGGTCGTCTTATCCGTATTTGCTATTCCCTCAAGCTTTCCGTCATACCTATAGGCAATATATTTGCCCAAGATTCCGCTTCCGAAGCTTCTGTAGTGATTTATCAGCAGCTCCAAAAGCTCCTCTGCGGATTTAGCCGCGGTCATCTCTTTGATAGAGTGTATGTACCCCTCAGAGAATCCCGTATCATTTCCCGATGGCGAATACTTTATGGAAATGGAAAACAGCTTTTTGTAAATCTGCTCCAAATCAAGCAAAGCAAGCTTCTTCAAATCGTCGCCTATTTTCTTACCGGACTGTGCAAGCGAGGACAGAATGTTATCATCGTTGGCGAGATACGCCGCAGTATACTCACGAATACTGTTTGTCGTAACTCCCTCCGTTTCGGCAAATCTTATGATGTTTCTCAGCACCGCCGTGTCGTTTTTTTCAAGGATTCCTTTCACGCACGAATCGTTTTCTATACTGTCAAATACAAATAAGTCCATCGTCTTACCCTCCATATTTTTTTGCACAATATTATTATAGCATAAAAATTACAAAATTGCAACAAAATTGTTAAGATTTCAAACCTTTGTTGTACAAATACACAAATTCGACATAATTTTTTGTATGCATTGCACAAAAATCTCAACTCTGTGGAAATCTGTTTGACACATTCTTGTTAAATTTCCATTCGCTTTCGACAAAAAAATTATGTAAAACCTCAAAATTTTTATTGATTATTTCCCCAATACATATTATAAT
>JAJBTG010000259.1 GCA_020860985.1 Oscillospiraceae bacterium | reverse complement strand
CTTTAATGTCGCTCCGCACGTTCTCGGATTTACCGGATATGACAATAACGGACTTCAGGGAATCGAGCTGCCATTTGACGAGAATTTAACGGGAACCGCCGGTTCGGTCGCATCTAATCAGACGGCGGGAGGAACAACCCTTGAGGATCAGCAGGCGGAATACTTAACGCACGCCGCAAGCGGAGATGATGTAGTCCTTACGATTGACGAAACAATACAGCATTTTCTTGAAAAGCATTTGCAGGAGGCTGTCGAGGAATATGAGCTTAAGGAAGGCGCGGCGGGAATTATAATGAATCCCAAAACGGGTGAAATCCTTGCCATGGCTACAAAGCCGGATTTCGATTCGAACAATCCTTATGATGTAGACCAGTTTCAAAAATACGCGATAGATTTCAGCGTTGACGACGACAGCGATGACGATGACCCGGACGCTACGCCGAAGCCGACGGAGGATCCGGATAATCTCAGTGATGAAACAATCGCCGCCATGAGAAATAAGATGTGGAGAAACAAGGCTATTTCGGATTCATACGAACCCGGTTCCACCTTTAAAATAATTACGGCTGCGGCGGCTCTTGAGGAGCACGTTGTGGACTTAAATTCAACATTTTACTGCCCCGGCTTTAAGATTGTAGCCGACAGAACAATAAATTGCGCGAATGAGGACGGACACGGACCGGAAACATTTGTCGAGGGTGTTCAAAATTCCTGCAACCCCGTATTTATGGAGCTTGGTTTGAAGCTCGGCGAGGAAAAATTCATGGAATATTTTACCGCGTTCGGACTTACCGAGAAAACAAATGTTGAGCTGGTTGGCGAGGCATCGAGTATTTATTACACGAACGGTATGAACGAGGTCGATATCGCGACAAGCTCGTTCGGTCAGGGCTTCCAGGTAACGCCCATTCAGCTTATAACCGCGGTTTCGGCGGTTGTAAACGGCGGCGAAAGAATGAAGCCGCAGATTGTAAAGGAAATCAAGAACGATTACGGCATAGTAAAAAGCTATGAACCGGAGGTTATAAACAGGGTAATCTCAAAGGAAACCTCCGACACAATGTGCCAGATACTTGAATCGGTTGTTTCGGAGCCTGACGCTACGGGTAAAAACGCGTATGTAAAGGGCTGCCGCATAGGCGGTAAAACGGGAACCTCCGAAAAAGGAAATCGTAACGAGGACAAACGTATAGCGTCCTTTATAGCAATTGCGCCGGCAAACGACCCGCAGCTTGTATGTCTTGTAATGCTTGACGAGCCGCAGACAAGCAACAAATACGGCGGCTGGCTTGCGGCTCCGCTTGTAGGCTCGATAATCGAGGAATCGATGGAATATCTCGGAATTGAAAAGCAATACACGGAGGATGAAATTCCCGATGTTCCGGTTGAAATTCCGGACGTAAGAGATATGGAGCTTTCCGAAGCAAAGGAAAGCATAACCGATCTTAATCTTAATGTAAGAGTTGTCGGGGATGGCGATACTGTTGTTGAACAGCTTCCCAAACCCGGAATAATGCTTAATGAAAATTCAATGGTTATACTTTATACAGAGGATGAAGAAATATCGAACGTCACCGTTCCCAATGTCGAGGGAATGTCGGTTTCAGAGGCGAGATATACGCTTATGAATTATAATCTGAACTTTGAAATCGCCGGCGCGGGACACAGCGAATCGAGCGCCGCCTACGCTTCAAAGCAAAGCGTTGAGCCGGGGGAGGAAATTCCGCCCGGAACCATAGTCGGCGTTGAATTCAGACAAACAGCAATAGATTAAATTATATGTCAGGGGGAGATTAAATGCTCGCGAGTAAACTTTTCGGAAAGCAATGGCTTGATAAATTTGAGGATACGGAAATAAGCGGAATTGCCTATGATTCGAGAAATGTATCGGAGGGTAACGTATTTGTTTGTATAAAGGGCTTTGAAACGGACGGTCACAAATATGCGAAGATGGCGGAAAAGAACGGTGCGGCGGTGATTGTAGCCGAGGAAAAAATAGATGTTGACGTGCCGGTTTGGTATGTCGAGAATTCGCGCATTACAATTTCGGAGCTTGCCTGTAAATATTACGATAATCCGTCGGAAAAATTCAAGCTTATCGGAGTTACGGGTACAAACGGAAAAACAACTATAACATATCTTATTAAAAGTATTCTCGAAGAGGCGGGAATGCGTGTCGGAGTAATCGGAACAAATCAGAATATAATCGGCGACAAGGTTCTTGTAACACAGTCCACAACCCCGACAACGCCGAACGCGCTTGAGCTTCAGCAGCTTTTCTATGAGATGGTTGAGAGCGACGTGCCGGGCGTTGTAAAGGATATTTCACTCCAAGCGCTGGCACTTGAAAGAGTACGCGGATGGAATTGTGAAGGGGGCCTGTGCACCGATCTGACGCAGGATCACCTTGATTTCCATAAAACGATGGAAAGATACCTCGCCGCAAAGGCTAAGCTTTTTGATATGTGCGGCAAAGGCGTTATCAATTTTGACGACAACGGCGGGAAAAAGATTTTAAACAGTAATCCGCCCTGCGATATAATGACTGTCGGAATTGAATCGGACAGCGAGCTTAAGGCTAAGAATATAAATATAACCGCGCGCGGCTCCGATTTTGATGTTGAATATAAAGGCGCGGTCTATCCCATGCATATTTCCATACCCGGAAAATTCAGCGTCTATAACGCAATATGCGCAATCGGCGCGGCGCTTCAGATGGGAATAGATATGAAAACAATTCAAAAGGGATTGACAAGCTCCTGCGGAGTTATCGGACGCGTAGAGGTTGTGCCGACCGATACGGATTACACGGTAATTATCGATTACGCGCACACGCCGGACGGCTTGGAAAATATAATAAACGCGGTTAAGGAGTTTGCGAAGGGCAGGGTTATAACTCTGTTCGGATGCGGCGGCGACAGAGATAATACAAAACGCGCCGTTATGGGCGAGATTGCCGGCAAAAATTCCGATTACAGCATAATAACATCGGACAATCCGAGGACGGAGGATCCCGACGCGATTGTCGCCCAGATAGAAGAAGGCATGAAAAGAACGGACGGCGAATATACGCTTATCGTAGACCGCCGTAAAGCGATTGGATACGCGCTTGATTTTGCCGAGAAGGACGATGTTATTATTCTTGCGGGAAAGGGTCAGGAAACATATCAAATAATAGGCAAGGAAAAGTTTGATTTTGACGAAAGAGTGGAAGTTTATAAGCATTTAAATAAATAGCGGGGAGGGGTTTTGTCTTTTTAACCGTAGGTTATCGGGCAAAACCATTCCCTGATTTTGTGTAACAGAAAGGAAACAGCAATATGCAAAGGATGACGGTTCGCGATGTTTTGACCGCAACGGGCGGAACATTGTTAAGCGGAAATATCGATACGGAGATTAAGAACATAATAACCGATTCGCGCAAAACAACGGATGGGGTTCTTTTTATTCCCATTATCGGTGAAATATTTGACGGACATGAATTTATCAAGGCGGCGTTTGACATGGGAGCCGCAGCCGCGCTTACGTGCGAGGAAACCGAGCTTCTGATAGACAAGACGATAATAAAGGTGGATGATACCTTTAAGGCGCTGCATGACATCGCCGCGTATTATAAGAAAAAATATCCCGTTTTGACGGTCGCGGTTACCGGAAGCGTCGGAAAAGCAACGACGAAGGAGATGCTCTATGCGGCGCTGATCGTAAAATACAACACGCTCATAACTCAGAAAAATTTTAGTA
>JAJBTG010000084.1 GCA_020860985.1 Oscillospiraceae bacterium | reverse complement strand
AAAAAATTAGTTTAATATGTATTGATTTTATCTTGCATTTGGTATATAATAGTTTCTACACATTTAGGAAAGGGGTTATATAGATGGAAGAGAATAAAATGGGGGTAATGCCTGTAAACAGGCTGCTTATTTCAATGGCGCTGCCTATGGTGGTGTCGATGCTTGTACAGGCGCTTTACAATGTTGTTGACAGTATATTCGTTGCGAAGCTGTCGGAGGATGCGCTTACAGCCGTATCGCTTGCGTTTCCCATGCAAAATCTTATGGTTGCGGTTGCGTCGGGTTTGGGAGTCGGAATAAACGCTTTGCTGTCGCGTTCGCTCGGGCAGAAGAAGGCGGAGGCCGTCAATAAATCAGCTACCAACGGTATATTTCTTGAGGCAATCGGGTATATAATATTTCTTATTCTCGGATTAACGATTGTAAGATTTTTCTATACCGCGCAGGATGCGCCCGCGGAAATTACCGAAATGGGAGTGGAATATCTTTCGATTGCAATGATTTTCTCATTCGGAATTTTCGGACAGTTTACGTTTGAGCGTTTGCTCCAATCAACAGGCAAAACGCTTTACACAATGTTCACACAGCTTCTCGGAGCGGTGATTAACATTATACTCGACCCGATTTTGATTTTCGGACTTTTGGGAGCGCCTAAGCTCGGCATTGCGGGAGCGGCAATCGCGACGGTAATCGGACAGATATGCGCGGCTATTCTGGCGTTTATATTCAATATAAAGAAAAATCATGAGGTACATATTGAATTCAGAAAAATTCTCAAGCCCGATATAAGGTTTATAAAAACGATTTTGTCAGTCGGAATACCGTCGATGATTATGATAGCGATAGGCTCGGTTATGACATTCGGTATGAATAAAATACTTATTGTCTTTTCTTCAACCGCCGTTGCGGTATTCGGAGTATACTTTAAGCTTCAGAGCTTCGTATTCATGCCGGTTTTCGCGTTGAATAACGGTATGGTTCCGATAGTTTCATATAATTACGGAGCGGAGAAAAAGGACAGACTTTTAAAAACCATAAAATTAAGCATATGCTACGGAGTGGGCATTATGCTTTTGGGACTTGCGATTATTCAGATTTTCCCTGCGCAGATGCTGGAGCTATTCGATGCGTCGGAGCATATGCTTTCAATCGGAATACCGGCGCTCCGAATAATAAGCTTGAGCTTTGTTTTCGCCGGAATATCGGTGGTTCTTTCATCGACGTTTCAGGCATTGGGCAGAGGAGTTTTGAGCATGATAATATCCGTGGTAAGACAGCTTATTGTGCTTTTGCCGGTCGCGTATTTCCTTTCGAGATTCGGAAACGTAAGTGTTGTATGGTGGGCGTTTCCGGTGGCGGAGGTCGTAGCGGTAATAATGTCGGTTGTGTATTTTGTGCGGATGTATAACAGAGTTATCAAATCGATAGGAAACTGATTTTATGCGGCTCAAAGCCGCGGGTTTGATTAAGGCGGCGGCTGAAAAATCGTCGGATTGCAGAAAAATATATTAATTCGGTATTGATTTTTTCAGAGAAATCTGTTAAAATATATATGTTTTTGCGATGATGCGGGAACAATGTAGAAAATGTAGTATGGTAGGAGGAAAAAATAATGGCACCACAAAAAGGAACATTATTGTCTTACAGACCCGATATTAAGGTCTTGGACGCAACTATCCGCGACGGCGGATTGGTAAACAGCTTTTATTTCACCGATGAGTTTGTAAAAAAGCTCTATCAGGCAAATGTAAAAGCGGGAGTAGATTATATGGAATTTGGCTACAAGGCTTCAAAGGAGCTTTTTGATGTGGACAAGTTCGGCAAATGGAAGTTCTGCGACGAGAAATCCATAAGAGATATTGTCGGTGAAAACGACACGGACATGAAAATCTCGGTTATGGCGGATGTCGGAAGAACGGACTTGGAGCACGACATTCTTGACAGAAAGGACAGCGTTATCGATTTGGTGCGCGTCGCGACGTATATTAATACCATTCCGGCGGCAATCGATATGGCGGAATACTGTAAATCCAAAGGATATGAAACAAGCATCAATATTATGGCGATTTCAACCTCGAGCGATAAGGATATAAAGCAGGCGCTGGAGCTTATCGGTCAGAGCGGAACGGATATGATTTATATTGTTGACAGCTACGGCTCGATGTATCCCGAGCAGATTCGTGAGCTTGCGGATATGTACACCGAGGTTGGCGCGAAGTACAATAAAAAGATTGGTATTCACGCGCACAACAATCAGCAAATGGCGTTTGCGAATACTATCGAAGCGACCGCGCAGGGCGTAAGTATGCTTGACGCTACTATGAGCGGCATGGGCAGAGGAGCCGGAAACTGTGCTATGGAAGCGCTTATGGGATTTTTAAAGAACCCGAAATATAAGATTAATCCGGTGCTTAGATTCGTTCAGGAGGAAATGCTTAAGCTTAAAAACGAGGGTCTTGTATGGGGCTATGATGTTCCGTATCTTTTGACCGGTATTTTAAATGTTCATCCGCGCTCGGCGATTGAATATATTAAGGAAAATAAAACCGATTACGCGGAATTTTATCAAGGCTTATGGGATAAGGAATGTTAATTAAAAGGCTGTTGACATATGTCAGCAGCCTTTTTAATTTTCTCTTTGTTGGGTAAAACACCGCGGGCGCGGTTTTTAGGTGTTTTTTATTCCGAGGGCTTCCTTTGCGAGCTTATCCGCCATATCGTTATATTTATCCCCCGAATGACCTTTAACCTTGTTAAAGGAAATATTGACCGATTTTGACGCTTCTTTGAAAAAATCGCGGTATGCGATTGTTCCCGTTTTGTTTGCCTTCCATGCTCCGGTACACCATTTTTCTATTCCCTCGTAGTCGTAATATATTTCAAGCGCGGGAATACCGTTTTCAACACAGTAGCTCATCGCCTTTTGGGCGCCCTTTATTTCTCCGGCTACATTGCGCATTGCAGCAAGCTCGGGGTCGGAAAAGCTTTCGGAAAAGGTATACTCGTTTCCGTCATGTAAAATCACGGCTCCATAGGCGAATTGCCTCGTTCTTATATTATAGCTCCCGTCAACATACGCTACGGCGGCGTTTTCTTTCGGCTCGTCAAACAGGCTCACCTGTCCGCCGATGTATGAAACAGCGTCCGAATAGCTTGTAAAGCTCTTATATTCCGCGCCGGAAAATCCGTTCACCTCCGCGCGGCATTCATCCCATGTTTCAAATATTCCTATATGTCTGCCGTTTCGCACGGCGTAATATTTACGCATAACTTATTTTTCCTCCAAAGATGATATTTACATTATATCCTAATCGGGGAGATTTTTCAATAATAATTTACGCTTTGTTTAAAAGCGTCTTTAATTGATTGCCGCTTGCTGATTTTTATCAGGTTTCAAGGCTGTTACATATGTGTGACAGTCGTGTTTTTTTTATTTTGCATTTGTTGACAGGAATTGTCAATGTGATATAATATAGGTTGTAATTTATATGAAAAACCATATTTTTAAATAATGTTCTTTTTACGGCAAAAAGAACCAAAAGCCCCGAAGTGTATTCCTTCAATAAGGGGCTTTGCCCCTTATTGAACTAAAATACAGAGGTGAATGTCATGATACAGCTTAACAGTGCGGTGCGGCTTCTTGACGAGGCGGCTGAGAAATTCGGGAGCAGAACTGCGGTAGAGGACGAGCGCGGAGAGATGTCCTTTTCGGATTTGCGTAAAAAGGGCAGAGCAATCGCGACGGCTATTCTGTCCGATCAGACGGA
>JAJBTG010000256.1 GCA_020860985.1 Oscillospiraceae bacterium | reverse complement strand
AATATTGTATAATGGATATATATTCTGAAATGAGAGGGGATCACCGCAAATGAATGCATTCTTAAATTATGCCGTAAAATATATTCAGCTGCTTCGTATAAGCGATTTTATCGATATAGGGATAGTCGCGATAATTGTCTACTATATTATAACTCTCCTGCGCGACACGCGCGCGATGCAGCTTGTCAAGGGATTGATAGTTCTTTTCGCGGTATTTTTTATAAGCAGATGGCTGCACTTCAACGCGCTGAATTACATTCTGGACGGAGCGGTTCAGATAGGTATGTTTGCGGTTATTGTAATTTTCCAGCCCGAGCTTCGTAATATTCTGGAAAAGGTTGGAAGATTTAAGGTCGGGAAAATTATTGATTTTACAACCGACACATCAAATGAGGATATGTCTATGACGATAGATTCTGTGGTTAAAGCCGCGGTGGATATGTCCGCGACAAAGACGGGCGCGCTTATAGTTATAGAACGTGAAACGCGTTTGGGCGAATATATAAGCACGGGAACGGTGCTTGACGCAAATGTTACAAGCAGTCTGTTGGAAAATATTTTTGTTCCGAACACTCCTCTGCATGACGGAGCAGTCATAATACGCGGAAACAAAATAATAACGGCGGCTTGCCTGCTGCCGCTTACGGCTAATAACAATTTGTCGAGGGAGCTGGGAACGCGGCATCGCGCGGCGATAGGCTTGAGCGAAGCGACGGACGCGATTATAGTTGTGGTAAGCGAGGAAACGGGAAAAATTTCCATTGCGAGAAACGGCTCTCTTACGAGAAATCTTTCCCAGGAATCTCTAACAAAGGCTCTCAGAAAGACATTGCTGCAAAATGCTGAAACGACTGAAACAATAGATAAAATAAAGTTTTGGAGGTCATCTAAATGAGTAAAAATGTAAATCACCCCTATATGGGAAAAGCCAAAACTATTGCTGCATCGGTCGTTATTGCGATTATCGCGTGGGCGGCGATCATGTGGGTGGACGATCCCGATATTACCATGACAATATCCGATTTGGATGTGCGCTTTGTCGGCGAGGCGGATTTAAGGGAAAACGGACTTGTTATAACCGGCAAGGATGATATTCCGGTGATGTCGGTTTCGGTCAGCGGAAAGCGCAGCGACTTGATGGATTATATGGACGGCATCCGCATCGAGGTGGACTCGTCGCAGATAACCGAGGCGGGGGAGTATTCTCTGACAGGTTCGATATTTTTGCCAAGTTCGCGTCTTACGATAGAAAAGGAGAAGAATGCCGAGATACCTATTACAGTCGAAAAGCTTGAAACAAAGGAAATTGAGGTAAGAGTAAAGCAGACGGGAACCGCAAAGGATAAGCTTATATCCTCCGTTGTTGAAAATCCGACGGTTACAATATCCGGTGCCAAGAGTGAGATAGACAATGTTGAGTACGGTATGGCAACGGTTGATATTTCGACTATAAACGAAAGCGGTGTCGGTCCGACAAGCTATGTGCTTATGGATTCGGACGGAGCGCTTATAAGCAAAAATGAAACAATCGAAACGGAAAAGGCTATGGTTGATGTCAGAAACACTGTGTACAGCGTGAGAAATCTTCCCATCGCGGTAGAGCTTTCTCCCGAGCTTGAAGAGGAGTACATCCTTAATGAATCGGAAACCACGGTTACGCCGGCGCGCGTTGACGTCGGGGTGCCCCAATACAGCGCTCAAAGCGAGGTCAGGGCAATTTTATATACGGCAGATGAAAACGACAGTGTGGAATGTCAGCTTGTTCCGGAGGAGGATATGTATATTCCGGAGGAGAATCTTACCGTAAAGGTAAAGGCGGTGCTTGTCAAAAAAGTATCTAAAACACTTACCCTTGAGGTGACGGCGGAAAATATGCCTCAGGATAAGACGGTTTATATAGACTACATTCAGGCGACGGTGTCGGGCGAGGAATCAAAGCTCAATACCGACAATATAAAAGCAACGGTTGATTTGGAAAATCTTGACGAGGGAACCTATTATCTCCCCGTAAATATAAGCGGCGACGGCGTTTCGGTACGGGAAACGTATTACGCAAGCGTTACTATAGAATAGAAAGGGAATTATATAATGGATAAATTAGTAAGAGGAATAAGCATGGACGGCGCGATTCGCGTGTTCGGTGCGGTTACGACCGACCTGGTAAACGAGGCTCAGAGGATACATCATTCATATCCCGTAGCAACCGCTGCGCTCGGCAGATTGCTTACCGGCGCGGCTGTAATGGGCGCGGCGGGATTGAAAAACGAGGATGATTCCATAACGCTGCAAATAAAGGGCGACGGTCCGCTCGGGAATATCGTCGCGGTTACGGACAGCCGCGCTCATGTGCGCGGATATGTGTCCAATCCGTTTGTTGACAGACCGCTCAACAGTAAGGGAAAGCTCGACGTGGGCGGCGCTGTCGGAAAGGGCAGTTTGGGTGTTGTCCGCGACCTCGGTCTTAGGGAGCCTTATATAGGTCAGGTTCCGCTTGTGTCGGGAGAAATAGCGGAGGACTTGACATATTATTATGCCAAGAGTGAGCAGATTCCGAGCTGTATTGCTTTGGGCGTGCTTGTGGATACGGATAATTCCATGCTTGCGGCGGGCGGATTTATGATTCAGATGATGCCCGGCTCAACGGATGAGATGGCGGAAAGGCTTGAAAAAATTCTTGATGAAATACCGCCCGTGACTACCATGATACATGACGGTATGACGGCGGAGGATATTCTTTTCCGCGTAACCGAGGGCTTTGATATAATTATGGAGAACGACTTTCTTGAGCCTAAGTATGAATGCAAATGCTCAAAGGAAAGAATGGAAAAGGCGCTTATTTCAATAGGAAAGGACGAGCTTCGGTCAATAATAGAAGAACAGGGAGAGGCGGAGCTGACCTGTCACTTCTGCGATAACAAGTATTTGTTCGGCAGAGAGGAGCTTGAGGAGCTTCTTAAAAGCGCGAAATAACAATTATTATTGAAAAAATTTTGAAAAAGGCTTGACAATAAGAGGTAAAATCTATATAATAGATAAGGTGTCTAATTTTTAGAATTGTAATAAGGACAATCGAGCGGGATTGTTAAGCATGGATAGGGAGGTGCTGTATAATGAAAAGAACTTTTCAGCCGAAGAAGCGTCATAGAGCTAAAGAGCATGGTTTCAGAAAGAGAATGGCAACCAAGTCGGGCAGAAAGATTTTGGCTTCAAGAAGACAAAAGGGCAGAAAGTCATTGACTGCGTAATGAAAATTAAATGATTAGGCAAGGAACGTATTATGTTTTCTTGCCTTTTAATTTTTGAGTGATATTCGCCGAGATTCGCGGATATACGTAATGGAGCAAAAAGATGAAGAATACTCAAAGCTTAAAGAGAAACAGAGATTTTCGCAGGCTTTATTCAAGAGGCAAAAATTTTGTCGGCGGCTATATAGTAGTGTATACTTCCAAAAACCGATTCGGAGAAAACCGTCTGGGACTTACCGTGTCAAAATCGATAGGAAAGGCGGTAAAGCGAAACAGGCTGAAACGGCTTATGCGTGAAGGCTACAGATTAATGGAGGACAGGCTCTCTCGGGGAAACGATATTATAATCGTCGCACGCGGAAGAGCGTTGGACAAAACGCAGGCGCAGATTCAAAAGGATATGGAATACGCTATGAGAAAGCTGGAGCTGATTGAGGATTGAAGAAGATATTAATATTTTTAGTTAAATTTTACAGACACCACATATCGCCGTACAAGGGCGGAAGCTGCTGCCGGTTTATTCCTACCTGCTC
>JAJBTG010000047.1:267-3801 GCA_020860985.1 Oscillospiraceae bacterium | reverse complement strand
AAAGCTATTGGTTGAGCTGCTGTAATCACAAATAATAAAAATATGCGGCGGCTGTCCGAGTTAAATCGAACAGCCGCCGCCATTGACATACCGAGAATAACCGATACCGCTCTTTTAAATGATTTTTTCATGTTCCCAATCCTTTCTTGATTTTATATTTTAATATTTTCCTTTTCCGTACACATCATCAAAAACGCGCCCATACCGTGCAAATCGTTTTCCGAGGTTGGGCGGTCAAAATAATAATCTTCATTGCCCACGCCCGTGCCGATACATATATCTTTCATTATAAGGTCGCCCTCGCGCAGCTCTATCTTGTAATTTATAACGCCCTCATATCCTCGTATCACCGCGCTTTGGTATGTATTCGGAATAATGCCGAGCCGCAGGCATTTCGCCAGAGCATATGTAAATAGTGCCGAGCAGGAGCTTTCCGTCCAGTTGTGCTTATCCTTCGGCTTGTCAATAACCTGATACCACAACCCGGTTTCCGTGTCTTGATATTTCATAACTGCATTAACGAGCGGTACTTCAATATCGACAAACCGCTGTCTTATCTTCGATTTAACAGGCAGCATCTCGATAATCTCCGCCAATGCCACGACAAACCAGCTCATCGCGCGTCCCCAATGCACCTTTATAAGTCCGGTTTCACGGTCAACCGCCTGATGAGCCTTTGAATCGTCCCACATATGATACAAAAGTCCCATATCGGGGTTTAGCATATTTTTATACATCAGCTCCGCTTGTGTGTATACCCTTTCAATCATATACGGCTCGTTAAATTCAACCGCGTACTTGGTCGTGAACACGCCCATCATATACATCGTGTCAAGCCACATCTGATTTTTCTTAAAATGCATATGCCACACGCCGCCTTTGGCGTTTGTCGGCCACATTTCCACGCGCCGAAAGAGCGTGTCAAGCAGCGTTTTGTAACGCTTATCGCCCATTTCTCGGTATAGATTAAAGAGGATATTGCCGGGCTGTATATCGTCCAAAAGCGCAGGGTCGGAGGACGCGCATACGCCGTTCTCGTCAATCAGCAAATCCGCCCATGCTTTGATGTAGTCAAAATATTTTGTGTTGCCGGTAAGCTGATATACCCGCTCAACACCGGTCAAAAACACGCCCTGGTGATAATGAAAATGTCCCGCGGGAGGCAGCTTTGCCGGAGTAAATTTCCGCATAAGCGTGTCCGCGCCCGTGATTGCGTAATTTAGTGGGACAGACTGTAAGTCGCATTTTAAATAAGCCTGCATTGAAATTCCGTCCTTTCGTTTTTCTTGATTAAAGTATACATCAAAAATCCGCATTCCACAATAAAATTATTGACTTGTTACGGTTGCAAACGTTTAAATATTGACTTTTTTATTTTGAAATGATATACTGAAAATGAGAGGTGATTTCTATGCGTGAAACCTATGTACCGTTTCCGGAGCTTTTTGTAAACCGTATGAAAAGAACAAAGCCGTTCGATATGCCGGTGCTGCATTATCATGACGGATATGAGTTTTTTTACGTTATCGACGGCGAACGTGATTTTTTACTTAACGATACGGAGTACAGGCTGAAAAAGGGCGACGCGCTCTTGATGAAGCCGTTTGAGCTGCATTTTTCGTTCAGCTCACCGAGCGAGCCGATGTCAGACAGATATGCCGTCAATTTCAAGCCGGAACAGCTTTCGGAAATATTGGACGAGAACGAATTCAAGGAAATAGATAACATTATGAATAGGCGAATGCTGCATATGAACGCCGAGCAGCAGCGATACATATTAAGGCTGCTCACAATGACCGATAACGACAACGCGGACGGCTCACCTTTTGCGAAAAAGGCGGCGAAAGCGGGGATAGTGCAGCTTTTCGCTCTTTTGCGATTTACCCAAACGGTTTCGGCGGAGAGCGGCGAAAACAACGCTGTTTTGAAAGCGATAAAATACATAAACGAAAATTACAGATACGATATAACGCTGTCGGATATTTCGGATTTTTGCTATTTAAATCCCTCATATTTCTGCCGCAAATTCAAAAGTGTAACGGGCATAACCTTTTTGCAGTATTTGAGCGATGTGCGGGTCAATAACGCGCACCGCCTGCTGACGTCCACCGATAAATCGATAAGAGAAATCGCCGATGAATGCGGCTTTTCGTCGCTCGCGCATATGACGCGACTGTTTAATAAAAGCTACAATACGCCGCCGAGTAAGATAAACAGGAAAAGAGTTTGATGGTTTATTCTTAAGCGAGCGGAATTTTTTTACTCCTTATGTCCCGTAATGCCGTCACCGGAACGAGCGCCGCGAGTATAACCTAACCGAAGATGTATGAAGATGTATATTGAAATGTCAATATACGAACCGGAATTATTGTTTTGCTTAAATCTGATTAAGTGCTGTTTGTGGCATGGTATGGACAAGGACTACAAAGGACTTACTTGAGCTGACGTGAGTAAAAAAGAGGTAATTGACACCACTACGCCGACGGGCAAATTTATGCTGACAATATTCGGCGCGGCAACGCAGCTTGAACGCGAGTATATCCTGAGCGCGAAATTGAAAATTATTTATGTATTTCCCCGACCTCGCGAAAAAGCCCAAAAATGTTGTCAAACCGCATAGCTCTGTGATATAATCTACATAAGAATAAAATGCGAAAAAGTGAAATTTTTTTGGAAAGGGGACTTGACAAAGATGTTTACACGCGATAGAATCAGACAGACAGATAGATAGACAGGGATAGGTCTGTCCCTTTTGCATACTTCAGAAAAAATAACGGCGCAGTGCGGCATTAAAAGTCGCGCCGCGCCTTTTTTGGTAGGCAGATAGCGCGGTGAAGCAGGGTAAATATGCGCAAGTCCGTAGGGGCGAACCCATCGGTTTGCAAAGCAAATCGAAAGCGCCCCTACGAAACGGGGTAAGCGCACCCCACACCACAAACAACAGGGCAAAACCCTTTTACATATATACATCAAATCAAGGAGGTACTTCAACGATGATGAAAATAATATCAAAAACAAAATGGCGGGTGCTGAGCCTGCTTACGGCATTGGCGATGATTTTGCCGCTGATGCCGATGTTACCGGCGCAGGTTACGGCGCTGGCGGAGGAAACCGCGGCGGCATACGGCGCGTTTACGGTCGTGACCGAGGACGGCGAATGCAGCTACAGAGGCAGCGTGCTCACCATATCGGCGGGCGGCGAATATACAATTTCACAAACGGCGGAGTCGCTAAAGCGACCTCCGACACTATAAAAATCACGGCGGCGGACGATGTTATAATCACGCTTGCGGGCGTGAATATCGAGAGCGGCAACGCATCGCCGTTTTTAATAGATTCAAGCGCGGCGGGCGACGTCACGGTAAAGCTTGAGGGCGCGAACACGCTCACTTCGACGTGGAATGATTATGCAGGCTTGCAGAAAGCCTCGACCGACAACGAGCTTATTATAACAGACGGCAGAGAGGACGGCAGTCTTACGGAGATGGGGCGGCAGTTACAGCGCGGGAATCGGCGGCGGCAACAAAGGCGCGG
>JAJBTG010000047.1:0-257 GCA_020860985.1 Oscillospiraceae bacterium | reverse complement strand
CTGCCCCGCAGCAACCCCCGCGCCTGAATCCCCCCCGCCTACCCCAGCCCAGTCATCGATAGACCGCTCACCCGCGCCGCGGTTGCCCGCCCCTGCATCGACAGCGGCGCGGGAATCGGCGGCGGCTACCAAGGCGCGGGCAGCGATATAACGATAACCGGCGGCGAGGTTACAGTGACCGCCAGCTACGACGGCGCGGGGAACGGCGGCGCCGGCCAAGCCCCCGGCCGGCAAAGAAAGCTACCGAGGCGCACGGG
>JAJBTG010000001.1 GCA_020860985.1 Oscillospiraceae bacterium | reverse complement strand
ATATGCACAAAAAACCCTGTCATTTCCTACAAAATTTAAGCAAAAAAATATGTAAAAATTTTTGAAATCTATTGACAATTCCTCGTTTTTTATATATAATTTGATAGGTTGCCCCCATGGAAACACGGCGGGCATACACTAATATTTATGGAGTGTGACAAACATGATAAGCGAATCGGAAAGAGCGCGTATGCAGGTCGGCTGCAAGCAAGCCGCCAGAGCACTTGCCGAGGACAAGGTTTTGAAGGTTTTCTTATCCGGCGATTCTGATAAAAAAATCAGCGCTCCGATAGAAGCTGCGGCAAACGAGAAAAACGTTGATATTTTCTATGTTCCGACAATGAAGGAGCTCGGCGCTCTCTGCGGAATCGACGTTGGAGCAAGCTGCGCCGTAATTTTAAAATAATTTTGTTTATTCCACGCTTTGCGTGTAATAATATATTAAGCGCGGACAATTTCGCTCCGGCGAATTTTCAGCGCAAAAAAACAGAAGAAAGGAGAACACGATATGCCTACATTTAATCAGTTGGTTAGAACCGGCAGACAGACGTCAAAGAAAAAATCTACAGCTCCGGCTCTTCAGAAGAGTCTTAATTCATTAAAGAAAAAGACTACCGATAAGAGCTCGCCTCAGAAAAGAGGAGTTTGTACGGCTGTAAGAACCGCTACGCCGAAAAAGCCTAACTCGGCTCTGAGAAAGATTGCCAGAGTAAGACTTACAAACGGTATTGAGGTTACAGTTTACATCCCCGGTATAGGTCACAATTTGCAGGAACACAGCGTTGTGCTTATCAGAGGCGGAAGAGTTCGTGATTTGCCCGGTACAAGATACCATATCATAAGAGGAACTCTTGACGCGCAGGGCGTAAACGGACGTTTGCAGTCAAGATCCAAGTATGGTGCAAAAAGACCAAAAGAAGCAAAGAAATAATGCCGCTTAAATTATAAGCAGCATATATCACAAGTGCATATCGGGTTATATTCAGATATATTTCGCATACGATACGCGCTGACGGAATTTTGAAATACTAAGTTCAGAGTACCTGTGATATCATGAAAGCGGGGAATATGATTATTCTCCACATACTATGAAGGAGGGAAGTAAAGTGCCAAGAAAAGGTTTTATAGCAAAAAGAGAAGTGCTGCCCGATCCGATTTACAATGACGTTGTTGTAACAAAGCTTATAAACAATATCATGCTTGACGGTAAAAAGGGCGTTGCTCAGAAAATCGTTTACGACGCATTCGCAATCGTAGCCGAAAAGACAGGCAAGGACGCACTTGAAGCTTTCAAGGAAGCTATGGACAACATCATGCCGGTTCTTGAAGTAAAAGCAAGACGTGTTGGTGGTGCGACATACCAGGTTCCTATGGAGGTTCGTCCGGAAAGACGCCAGACATTGGGTCTTAGATGGCTTACTCGTTACTCAAGAGAGCGTAACGAAAAGACAATGAAGGAAAGACTTGCAAACGAAATCATGGATGCCATAAACGGTACCGGCGGTTCTGTAAAGAAGCGCGAGGATACCCACAAGATGGCGGAAGCAAACAAGGCTTTTGCTCATTACAGATGGTAATTACGAGGCTGATTTTGCGGCGGGCAGGTTAATTCCGTCCCCGCGGATATGTCTGTATTTTTATTTAGTTGACCTTTAATTGAAATGAAAGGAGGATATTTTTGTTATGGGTAGACAATATTCACTTGAAAATACAAGAAATATCGGTATCATGGCTCATATCGATGCCGGTAAAACTACTACTACAGAAAGAATTTTGTACTATACGGGTATTAACCACAAGATTGGCGAAACCCATGACGGCGCCGCTACAATGGACTGGATGGCGCAGGAGCAGGAACGCGGTATCACAATCACATCCGCAGCTACAACCTGTTTCTGGCAGCCTAAGGAAGGTCCTTACGCGGGCATAAAGAACAGAATCAACATTATTGATACCCCGGGACACGTTGACTTTACGGTTGAGGTTCAGAGATCTCTTAGAGTTCTTGACGGCTCCGTAACGGTTATGTGCGCTAAGGGCGGCGTTGAGCCGCAGTCCGAAACCGTTTGGCGTCAGGCTGACGATTACAGCGTACCGCGTATGATTTTCGTTAATAAGATGGACATCATGGGCGCTGATTTCTATAATGTTGTAAACATGGTTCATGAAAGACTTAATGCGAACGGCGTTCCCATTCAGCTTCCTATAGGCGCTGAGGATACGTTCACAGGCATTATCGACCTTATGAACATGGATGCCGAAATATACGACAGCGAGGACGGTTCCTCATACCATAAGGAGGACATTCCCGAGGATATGAAGGAAAAGGCGGAGGAATATCACCAGGCAATGGTTGAGGCTATCTGCGAAACAGATGAGGCTTTGCTTGACAAATTCCTCGGTGATGAGGAAATCTCCGTCAACGAGCTTAAAAAGGCTTTGAGAAAAGCTACTATCAACAACGAAATCGTTCCTATGCTTTGCGGAACGGCTTACAGAAACAAGGGTGTTCAGATGCTTCTTGACGCTGTTATCGAGTATATGCCTTCACCGGTTGACGTACCGGCTATCAAGGGCGTAAACCCCGATACTGACGAGGAGGACGAAAGACCGTCAACCGATGACGCTCCGTTCGCGGCTCTTGCATTCAAGATTGCGACAGACCCATTCGTTGGTAAGATTTGTTTCTTCAGAGTATATTCCGGTTCTCTTCAAAAGGGTTCATACGTATTGAACTCCTGCAAGGGAAAGAGAGAAAGAATGGGCAGAATCCTACAGATGCACGCTAACCACCGCGAGGACCTTGATGTAGTTTACTCCGGCGATATTGCGGCTGCGGTAGGTTTGTCAAACACAACCACAGGCGAAACGCTTTGTGACGAAAAGCACCCGATCATCCTTGAGTCAATGGAATTCCCTGAACCGGTTATCCGTGTCGCTATCGAGCCTAAGACCAAGGCGGGTCAGGAAAAGATGGGTATCGCTCTTGCAAAACTTGCGGAAGAAGACCCGACATTCAAGACCTATACGGACGAGGAAACAGGTCAGACAATCATCGCAGGTATGGGTGAGCTTCACCTTGAAATCATCGTTGACAGACTTTTGCGCGAATTTAAAGTAGAAGCAAACGTCGGCGAGCCTCAGGTTTCATACAGAGAAGCAATCAGAAAAGAAGTCAACATCGAGCATAAATATGCGCGTCAGTCGGGCGGTAAAGGTCAGTACGGACACGTACTTCTTAAGCTCGAGCCTCTTCCGGAGGGCGGCGGCTACGAATTTGTCAACGCGGTTGTCGGCGGCGCTATTCCTAAGGAATACATTCCGGCTGTTGACGCGGGTATCCAGGGCGCTATGCAGTCCGGCGTACTTGCGGGCTACAACGTAGTTGACGTTAAGGCTACCTTGTATGACGGTTCTTATCATGAAGTCGACTCATCTGAAATGGCGTTTAAGATTGCCGCTTCAATGGCATTCAAAGAGGGTATGAAAAAGGCGGATCCGGTTATCAAGGAGCCTATCATGCTTGTAAACGTAATCGTTCCGGACGACTATCTCGGCTTTGTTATCGGCGATTTAAGCTCAAGACGAGGCATGATAAAGTCGCAGGAATCGCGCAGCGGCGGCGTTACGCAGGTAACGGCGGATGTTCCCTTGGGCGAAATGTTCGGTTACGCAACCGTACTTCGTTCGGGTACTCAGGGCCGTGGTCAGTACACGATGGAGCCTTCACATTACAGCGAGGTCCCCAGATCTATTCAGGAAAAGATTATGAATGACAGAACAAATAACTAATCGGTTTATTTAG
>JAJBTG010000224.1:3514-3829 GCA_020860985.1 Oscillospiraceae bacterium | reverse complement strand
ACTCTCACCGGAATACCTATCAAATCGGCATCCTTAAACTTAACGCCCGCACGCTCCGCTCTATCGTCAATAAGAGCGTCTATTCCCTGCGACTTCAATTCGCTGTAAATTTTTTCCGCAAGCTCCGTCTGTTCCGCACTCTTATAATTTGCCGGAACCACAATCGCCTTGTACGGAGCAACCGAAACAGGCCAAACAATACCATCGTCGTCATGGCTGTGCTCTATAATCGCCGCGAGGCAGCGAGTTCCGCCGCTGCCGGAGGATCCCGGACTCACCGATGGCCTGCGTCCCTGCGCGGCGAGAGATTTAAGT
>JAJBTG010000224.1:0-3504 GCA_020860985.1 Oscillospiraceae bacterium | reverse complement strand
GCCCTGAGCCGTCTTAATCGGCTGACCGCATCTCGGGCAAACATCGCTGTCCGCGATAAGGCGAATATCCGCTACGCCCGTCGGCTCGAAATCCTTTCCGATATTTACGTTTTTATAATGCATATCCGTTTCGTTCGCGCCGACAATAAAATTCTCCATAAAGGTAACTTCTTTGTCCGCGTAAACGGGAATGTCTAATCCGATGGGACCCGCAAATCCCACCTCCGCCTTGGTTATATCTCGCACAACCGCGGGAGCCGCAAGCTCCAAATCATCCGTGCAGCCGACAAGATTTTTCAGCTTAACTTCATTTATCTCTCTGTCTCCGCGAACCATTGCCGCGATGTATTTATCATCCGCTTTGTAAATAATGGTTTTTGCGAAATTGTACGGCTCCGCACCCAAAAACTTAACAAGCTCCTCTATGGTATGCGCATTGGGGGTATGAATTTTTTCCGGTTCAAAATCACCCTTAACCGACGGCTTCTCGCATACAACACATTCAGCCTTTTCGTAATTCGCCGCGTATCCGCACTCGTCGCAATACGCGATACCGTCCTCGCCCACGGGGGACTTTACCATAAACTCCTGACTGCCGCTGCCGCCCATAGCGCCGCTGTCCGCGTCAACAATCGTGAAATCAAGTCCGAGCCGAGTAAAAATCCTACAGTATGCTTCATACATTTTCTTATAGGATTCGTCAAGACCCTTTTCGTCCAAGTCGAAGCTGTACGCGTCCTTCATAACAAATTCTCTGCTGCGCATAATTCCGAATCTCGGACGACCCTCGTCGCGGTATTTATGCTGGAGTTGGTACAGCGTCATGGGATATTCCTTATACGACTTTACGTTATCGATTACAGTCTGCGTAAAAAGCTCCTCATGCGTCGGGCCGAGGCAGAAATCCCTGTCGTATCTGTCCTTCATCTTGAACATACTCGGACCGAAAACCTCCCACCTTCCCGAAGCCTGATACGCTTCAGCCGGAAACAGTGCCGGCATTAAAAGCTCCTGCGCGCCCGCCTTGTCCATTTCCTCGCGGACTATATTTTCAACATTCCGCAAGGTTTTTATTCCCAACGGCAGATATGAGTATATGCCCGCCGCAAGCTTTCTGACCATGGCGGCTCTGAGCATAAGCTTATGACTTGTAATCTCCGCCTCCGCAGGTACCTCCCTTAAAGTAGGCATAAGTAAATTTGACATTCTCATAATTTTTTCCTCTTTCTATTAGTATTTATCACTCTTAATAAGAGTACCGATTCCCGTTTTTGTAAATATTTCAAGCAGCAGACAATGCGGTATGCGTCCGTCTATTATATGCACGCCCGTAACACCCTCGTCTATCGCTTTCAAGCAGCCAAGTACCTTAGGTATCATTCCTCCGCTGATTGTGCCGTCATTTATCATATCGAGTATTTCGTTCTTGTGTACCTCATATATTACCTGACCGTCGTTATCCTTAACGCCCTCGACATCTGTAAGCAAAATCAGCTTCTCCGCCTCAACCGACGAAGCTACCGCCGCCGCAACGGTGTCGGCGTTTATATTGTAGCTGTTGCCCTCCGCGTCCGTACCTATCGGCGCAATCACGGGGATATACTGATCCGACGCTAGCAAATCTATAAGGCAGTGCTTAATATGCACAATATCTCCCACGTAGCCTATATCAACCTTTTCGCCGTCCACCTCGGTATACTGCTTCTCACATTCAATAAAGCTTCCGTCTATACCGCTTATGCCGACCGCTCTCCCGCCCTTTGTGTTGAGCAGGGCGACAATTTCCTTATTGGTTTTTCCTATAAGCACCTGCTGCGCGGTCTGCATCGTAATCTCGTCCGTTACGCGAAGTCCGTTTATAAAGCTGCTTTTAACGCCGCGTTCATCGAGCGCCTTTGAAATATCTGGGCCGCCGCCGTGAACAACTATCGGTCTAAGCCCGATATACTTTAAAAGCGTAATATCCTCCATAACGGAATTTTTCAATTCATCGTTTATCATCGCATTTCCGCCGTATTTAATCACGACGGTTTTGCCTGAAAATTTCTGTATATACGGCAGAGCGTCAATAAGTATGCCCGCCTTTTTAATTAATTCCTGCATTGTTTAATACCCTCATTTTTTTATTTTTGTGTTCGTAATTAACCGCAGAGATTAAAGGTAAAATCCGGGATTGTTAAGCCCCGTCCTTTCATCCAATCCGAACAGTAAATTCATATTCTGAACAGCCTGTCCCGCCGCGCCTTTAACTATGTTGTCTATTACCGAAACAACCACCGCTCTTTGCAAACGCTTATCATATGTAATGCCTATATCGACAAAATTGGAACCTGCAACGTGCTTTGTTTCCGGCAGCTCACCCACATTCTTAACTCTTACAAAAAACTCATCTTTATAATATTCCTTATAAAGCTCGACAAGCTCCTCCGTACTGCTCGCGCGGTTAAGGTTTACATAAATCGTCGAAAGAATACCGCGTTTCTGCGGAATCAAATGCGGCGTAAATGACAATATTATCGGTTCACCCGCTATATTTGAAAGCTCCTGCTCGATTTCCGAGGTATGTCTGTGAGTTGCCACCTTGTACGCCTTGCTGTTTTCCGTACACTCGCAGAACGAATACGGCAGTGAGGTTGTTCTTCCCGCGCCTGTAACGCCCGATTTTGCGTCTACAATAATATTCTTTGTTTCCGCTATTTTATTTGCAAGAAGCGGCGCCGTTCCGAGAATCGAACAAGTGGTATAGCAGCCGGGATTTCCTATCAGGCGCGCCTTTTTTATTCTTTCCCTATGCAGCTCGGGAAGTCCGTAAACGGACTCCTTTAAAAGCTCCGGCGAGGAATGCTTCTCTCCGTACCATTCCTCATAAACCGCCGCGTCGTCATATCGGTAATCGCCGCTTAAATCTATTACCTTCAGACCCTTTTCAATGAGCGCCGGAATTACCTCCTTTGACGCGCCATGCGGCAAAGCGGTAAACGCAATATCGCATTTTGCCGCCTCATCGAGGTCTACCTCGGTACACTCCTTTTCGAGAATATGCCGGAAGCTTTGATATACATCACTTATCGGTTTACCCGCAAAGCTCTGTGAACCGAGAATTTCTATACTAACCTCCGGATGATTTGTCAGCAAACGCACAAGCTCAATACCCGCGTAGCCGGTCGCGCCAAGCACCGCCGCCTTTATCATAAAAATCACCATAATCCTTTCCGTCCTTAAACGGACTTAAACTCAATATATTAAATTTCAATACAGGGCTTTGCCCCGTCATTCAACATTTCAGCGGCGGATTGCACCGCCACTGAAAAAAGCAAGTGGAACCCGCCGCCTATAGAGGCGGGGGACATCTTACTTTTAGTTATTTTAATCGATTGGGAAAGCGTTTTAAAAACGCTTTTTTTCGCCGCCGACAAATATACTCCAACAGCCACCAATATATTATATTACATTATTTTCTGTTTGTAAATTACCAAATCACCAAGTTTTTGTAATCTATGTTAC
>JAJBTG010000248.1 GCA_020860985.1 Oscillospiraceae bacterium | reverse complement strand
TAATATTGTTGTGAAGTAATTCAATAATTAAAAGAAGCCGCCGCGTTTTGACGCGGCGGCTTCTTTTATGTTGTAGGATAATCTGAAGTGTAGGAGTTAAATCAAGCTATTGTTGTCGAGGGGTGATTAAGCACGCTTAAATTTCAAAATATACTCCTTATCCTCATTTGAGATTCTGTATGATTCGCGCATCTTTTGAATTGCCTTGTTTTGCGTGAAATCGTTTAGATTATTGCTTTTGAGGAATGCCATGGTTTTATCTCTCTGCTTTGCCGCGGCTGTAGCAATCAGCCATGCCTGCATCATTTCAACATAGTAGAAATCAGAATCAACCGAATTTACGTATTCAAGAACACGGTCGATATAACTATCCGTAAGGTAAAACTGCATAAGACAGCCGAAGCCGAAGCGCTGTACCCACGGGTTCTCATTATAAATAAAATAATCAATATCCCCGAGAAATTCCTCAAGATGATTTTTCAATTCCTTAAAGGACACTGTATCGCAGATTGCCCAATTATAAATCCTTGCGGCAAAGTATTTCATGTTTCCGAGTAATTCCGAATAGCCGCAGCTTATTCCGCTCAGAACAAGTCCCTCGATAATAATTTCCTCATGGTAGTCACCCTTTTTGCAGGCGATAAAATCCGTATAGTTTCCCTTTAAAATTTCCTTTGAAATTTTTCGTATTACCGGCATCCGCAGACCGAACATATGGGATGTTCCGGGAATTATTCTGCTGTTGAATTCCTTGTAAGCGGCATCCTCCAAATGCCGTAAATAGCTTATGTAATCGTCATAGTCGCGCTGTGTCCAGCTTTTTCGATTCAATTCCATACCCGTCCTCCTTTTTTTCGCTAATTATACAATAAGTCGACAGCAAAGTCAATATGTACGCTAAGCCCTGAGGCGCGGGCGGTGTATAAATTTTTCTGAAAAAACTATTGCAAAATTTTGGGAGGTGGTGTATAATGTAACAGATTGCCGCACCCGGCGGCGATACACTACAGAAGGAGGAAAAGAAATATGCAAAATAATGTATATGATGTTTTGTTGGAACGCAGACTTATCGCCCAAACAACACACGAACAGGAAATACGGGAATTATTGGGAAAGGAGAAAGTAACGTTCTATATCGGTTTCGACCCGACAGCAGACAGCCTTCATGTAGGACACTTTTTGCAGATGGTTGTTATGCGCCATATGCAGAATTACGGACACAGACCAATCGCGCTTGTAGGCGGCGGCACGGGACATATAGGCGACCCGTCCGGCAGAACGGATATGCGCCAAATGATGACAAAGGAAATTATCGACCATAACTGCGAATGTTTCAAGGAGCAGCTTTCGAAGGTTGTTGACTTTTCGGACGGCAAGGCTATTATGGTAAATAACGCCGACTGGCTTTTAGACCTTAATTATGTTGAGTTTTTGCGCGACATAGGCTCATGCTTCTCGGTAAACAAGATGCTTACCGCGGAGTGCTTTAAGCAAAGACTTGAAAAGGGACTTTCGTTCCTTGAGTTTAACTATATGCTTATGCAGAGCTACGATTTCCTTATGCTTAACCGTAAGTATGACTGTAAGATAGAGCTTGGCGGCGACGACCAGTGGAGCAATATTTTGGGCGGTATCGACCTTTGCAGACGTAAGGACCAAAAGCAGGTATACGGTATGACCTTTACGCTTTTAACAAACAGCGAGGGTAAGAAAATGGGCAAAACAGCCGCGGGCACGGTATGGCTCGATCCGAAGAAAACAACGCCCTACGATTTTTACCAGTATTGGGTAAACGTGCAGGACGCAGACGTTATCAAGTGCCTTAAGCTTCTCACATTTGTTCCGATGGACGAGATACGCAAAATGGAGCAATGGGAGGGACAGCAGCTTAACGAGGCTAAGAGAATACTCGCGTATGAGGTTACAAAGCTTGTACATGGCGAGGACGAGGCTGAAAAGGCAAAGAAAACAGCCGAGGAGGTATTCGCGAAGGGCGGCATAAGCGACGATATGCCGACTACGGTTATTCCCGACGCTGTAGGAATGGGCGTGCTTGATATGCTTGTAAAGACGGGACTTTTGCCGTCAAAGGGCGAGGCAAGACGGCTTGTTCAGCAGAACGGTCTTTCAATCAACGACGCGAAGTATAACGATGTAAACGGCGTTGTTACCGCGGATATGATACCCGGCGAGGGTATGATTATCAAAAAGGGCAAAAAGACCTTCCATAGAGTGGTATTGAAATAAAGCGCTTTTAAAAGCAAATTAAAACGGGACTGCTCTAAACAGTCCCGCCGGATAGCAGACAAAACCGTTCAGGTTTTGTCTGCTTTTTTGCTGTCTGCAAACAGCCCTTTTTTACAGTTTTAAAATACCGAAAGCGTCAAGTATTGATGAAATCAAAATCAGTGCAATCAATACGGGCGCTATATATTTTATCATAATATCGAACAGGCGCTTTCTTTTAAACTTTGACGACAGCTCCACTTCTTCATGTATGACATTAACGCCTATAACGTACACGACAAATACGCAGGTAAGCAGTGCGCATATGGGCATAAGCACGGAGTTTGTTATAAAGTCCATCATATCGAGAATTGTCATTCCGCCGATAGTCGCGCCGCTCCATAGGTTATATCCCAAAATGGGCGGGATACCGACGAGGAACGAGCCTATTCCAACGCCGAGAGCGGTCTTTGTTCTGCTCCCGCCGAACCTGTCGCAAAGGGAGGAAACGATTGCTTCCATTATCGAGATTGACGACGTAAGCGCGGCAAAAAGCACAAGTATAAAAAAGATTGAACCGATAACGGTTGACATACCCATACTTTCAAAAACCTTCGGCAGAGTTATAAACATAAGTCCGGGACCCTTGCCCAGAGCCGATTCATCTCCGCCCGAAAACGCGAACACTGCGGGAACTATCATAAGTCCCGCAAGAATCGCGATACCGGTGTCAAAAATTTCGATACGGCTCACGTTTTTCTCGAGGTCACTTTCCTTTGGCAGATACGAGCCGTATGCTATCATTATGCCCATAGCGAGCGACAGAGAATAGAACATCTGTCCCAACGCCGCCAAAATTCCCTGAACGGAGAAATGCGAGAAGTCGGGAACAAACAGATATTTAACTCCCTTTAACGCGCCCGGGAGGGTTACGGAATACACCGTGACGATTATTGCCAGAGCGATAAGGACGGGCATTAAAATTGTGCTGAATTTTTCGATGCCCTTTTGAACGCCCAGGAGTATTACTGTTGTCGTAACAGCCGAGAAAATCAGCTGAAGCAAAAGCTGAGAGCCGGGGGAGGCGAGCATTCCGTCGAAAAACGCATCCTGTGCAGCCGCAGCGTGACCTCTCGTAACAAATGTAAGGGCGTACTTTATAACCCAACCGCCTATTACGTTGTAGTACGGCAGAATAATAACCGGCACAAGCGTCGCTATAATTCCGAGAAACGCCCATTTCTTGCGCAGAGCGGCGAACGCGCATAAAGCGCTCTGACCCGTTTTGCGTCCGATTGCGTTTTCGGCAATCATCAGCGTATATCCGAATGTAAGCACAAGCAGAATGTAGAACAGGAGGAAAATTCCTCCGCCGTATTTTGCGGCGAGATACGGGAATCTCCATATATTGCCGAGTCCCACGGCGGAGCCTGCTGCCGCGAGCACAAAACCTATGCCGCTTGAAAATGTGTTTCTTTTTTTCATAATTAACTATTCCTTTCCGTTCATAGAATAATACCCTCATGCGGGAGAGCATGACGCAGTGAAATCACAGCAAGCCGCGCCGCAAGTATAGAATGATGGGAATACCCCCTATTAAATATATATTAC
>JAJBTG010000147.1:3011-3844 GCA_020860985.1 Oscillospiraceae bacterium | reverse complement strand
GCTGACCTTTTTACCGTTGAGAGTAACCTCTGTAAACGAGCCGTCCGCGTTCATGGGGATGCAGCCGTGATACAGGAGATTGTTGTTTATGCACAGATAAATACTTCCCTTTGCGTATATAAATTTAATATGCTTTTGCAGCTTTTCCGAATGGAGGAATGACGAGCGCAGCGACTCCATAAGCTCAAGCTCCCTGTCCGTCAGCTTGTACGGATCGGCGGGGTCGATTGTGGGGAAGTTGGAGTCCTTTAATTTATAGATTTTTCCGTCAAGAGTTATCGTGCCGTTTTCATAATCGATTTTATCGAGCATAAGGTGATTATCCATTTGAAACTCAGGGTGCTTCATAATAATCTGTCCCTCGAGCTTGAACTGAATAATCGAGATTGCCTTATGTATTTTCGCCCAAAAATTGGTGTCGTGCTGAGTTATCGAAACGCGGTTCGGGTTGCGGGGGATAAAGCATTCGCATGGGTCGTCCGCGTATGTTTCGAGCGCGAACACCGTAAGCGGACGCATATTTATTCCGTAGCCGTCCTCCAGGCAGTCGAAGTTTGAATACTTCGTTGAAATGCAAAGCACGTTCGCTATACAAGCAAGGCTTCCCGCCGCCGCGCCCATCCATTCAACATCGTGGTTTCCCCACTGAATATCGACGCTGTGGTAGTGGATAAGCGTGTCGAGAATGATATCGGCGCGCGGACCTCTGTCGAAAATATCGCCGATTATGTGCAGCTTGCCGATTGCGAGGTTTTGAATGAGCTTGGAAATATCCACGATAAACGCGTCCGCCTGACCCATCTCAACAATCGAGGCTATGGACTCGTTATAAT
>JAJBTG010000147.1:419-3001 GCA_020860985.1 Oscillospiraceae bacterium | reverse complement strand
GCAAATCTCAATCAGACGGTAAAGCGTGATTTTATACCAGTCCTCAATGTTGGGAACCTCACGCTTAATCAAATCAAGCTTTTGCTCAGGGTAAAAAATCAGCGTCGATAAAATTTCGCGGTCATGCTCGGAAAGCGTTCTGCCGTAAATCGAGGTGATTTTATCCTTGATAACGCCGGACGCGTTTTTGAGAATGTGCAGAAACGATTCGTACTCACCGTGAATATCACTCATAAAATGCTCGGTGAGCTTGGGAAGCTTCTGCCGCGACTGTAGAGTGATAATTTCGGCGCAAGCCGATTTAATCGTCGGATACTGCTCCGATAAAAGCCGAAGATAATCAATGTCGTAATCCATATTTTTCTCCCTCCGTATATAAATTAAAATATTAGTCCTGTCAAAAAGGCGACTGCCGCCGCCGAGATTGCCGCGGGCATAAGTCCCTTGTTGAAATATGCCGGAATAAGCGCGGCAGCCATGCCGAGTGAGGCGGATAAAACCGAATCCGTACTGTAAAAAATTGCCGGAAATGTCATCGCGCCGAGGACGGCGTAGGGCATATAGTACAGAAATGATTTTATGCGCCGTGATTTTATTTCATGCTTAAAAAAGCAAAGCGGAACGGCGCGGATAATATACGTAACCGCCGCCATTACCATAATCGATAAAGCAATCAATTCATCTCATCCTCCTTTTTGGGGAAGAAGAACGCGCCGAACGCGGACGCGGCGACCGCCGTTATAATAGTCGCCCAGCCGGAAGAAAGCTCCTTAACTCCGTAATAGAAAATACAGCTCAGCAAAACCGCGAATATCAGAACCGCCGAAACGGATTTGTTCTGCTTTGCGGCGGGGATGAAGATAGCGATAAACATCGCGTAGAGCGTGATTCCCAACGCGGAAACGAGCGGTTCCGGAAGAATATTGTTTGTCAGCGCTCCGAGAATTGTTCCAAGCGCCCAACCGATGTAGGGAATCGCGATAAGTCCCATCATAAATGAGAAGCTCAGCTTACGCTGTTCTATTGAAGATACCGTAAAAATCTCGTCGGTAATTCCGAATGATACCAACATTCGTTTAATAAACGGCATTTTCTCTATTTTCTGCGAAAGCGCGAACGACATCAGCGAATAGCGCAGATTTATAACGAGCGTGGTCATGCCTATTTCCGTAAGTCCCGCTCCCGCCGAAATCAAATTCATTCCGGCGAATTGCCCCGCCGATGTAAGATTGGTCATTGATATGGCGATAGCCGCACTAACGGGGATTCCCGCTTGCACGGCAAGCATCCCGAATGAAAAGGACACGGGTATATAGCCCAGCGCGATGGGCAGTCCCTTCATCGCGCCGTCAAAGAAATCCTTTAGCTTCAAGACTGATTCTCCTTTGCCTCGGTTGTAGGAATCGGCGAGGGAACAACGTAATCCGTAAACAGCTCCTGCGCTCTTTCAAAGGGAACCGAATAGCCGTGGAAAGAGGTTGCGTTCATGCTCATAAATTCACCGTCTTTAAATATGTAAACGCGGCTGTTTTCGTCAACTCCGTCCAAAACAAGCTCTGTTTTTGCCGCGGGATTAAGCACGTCAAACGCGGGAAGCTCCCGCTCGTCAAGGCGGCAGCCGGTCAGACAGCCGTTCTCATCATACGAATTAATCACAAAGCTGACGGTTTGCACCGACGGCTTAAGGTTCTGCAAATCGATGCGGTTCACGTCATACATACCGCTTGCCTTGAGAGTTATATCATCACTTGCGCCGTAAATCGGGAGCTTATCCGAAATAAATTCGGAAAATTCCTGACGAATCAAATCCTCGGCTACAAGGCGCGCCATCTGACCCGCGCCCTCACGGTTGGGGTGGAGCGTGTCCTGTTCTCCCGACCAATTTATCCAGTACAGCTTTGTTGTATCCTCCTGACCGATTGCGGTAAAATACGCGGAGGAAATATCGTGCAGGTCAATATAGCAAATATCCTCGTCCTCGGCTATTTGTTTAGATATGCTTTTATACCAACGGTCCGGCTTGTAGAAAACGCCGTCGCTGTTAAAGTCGAAAAGTCTGCCTTCGGTGGTTATTATAATTGGAGTGCCGCCCTTAGCCTTGACGCGCTCTGTCATTTCCGTCATTGCTGCCTTAAATTCGTCCTCATTGGAGTAGTTCTGGTCATTGATTCCGAATCCTACGATGAAGTAGTCGCCCTCCTGCATGAGATTTTCAACGGCTTCAAATTGACCGCTTTCAAGGAATCCCTTGGCGAATTGACCGCCGGTGGCGAAATTGTGAACATAAAAGCTGTCCGGTATATAATTTTGCAGCATTTGTCCCCATCCGCCCTGATAGCCGGCCTCGAGCGGAGCGGTTACCTCGAGAGGGTAATAGGTTGTCGTTATAGAGTCGCCGCCGATAAATACGCGGGTTCTGCGCGGCTCGGAAACCTTTGTAATTTCAAGCGCGGAGAGGGAAAAGACGGTTCCGTCCTTGCCCTCGGTGGCAAGGATATTGAGCTGACCGTCGGTTACGGGGATTTCAACCTCGCTTACGGCGTTGTTTCCGGTCATGTTCATAATAACAACCTGTCCCTCCG
>JAJBTG010000147.1:0-409 GCA_020860985.1 Oscillospiraceae bacterium | reverse complement strand
CCGCTATGCTGATGCGTTCTATATCGCCCGCATAAACGCGGATATTGTAAAGTCCCTCCGGCAAATCGACATTGAACGTAGCGTCGCTTTTGGTACCTGTTTTATTGAATTTTACCGCGTCGGAAAGAATACCGCTGCCGGACGCTTCGACATTTTCCACATATACATCCGAAACATGGTTGAAGCCGTAACCCTTGTCCTTGGTATATTTATCCATAGCGCCGACCGATATATATCCCGACTCGGCATTCGCGCCGAAATCAAAATAAAGCGTTTCGCCGTCCTGTATAGATATTTCCGCTGCGGACGCGGAAATGGCGGTAAGGCAAAGCGCCGCGGCTATTAAAAACTTTATCATAAGAACACCCCGATTAAAATTGTGTAAAAATATTCTACATATATTATATAT
>JAJBTG010000129.1 GCA_020860985.1 Oscillospiraceae bacterium | reverse complement strand
CCGTAGGACAAGTCGGCAACGCAAAGTGCGGCGATATAATGAAAATTTATATGGATATTGAGGACAATATCATAAAGGATGTAAAGTTTAAAACATTCGGCTGCGGCGCGGCAATCGCGACCAGCTCCATGGCTACGGAAATGGTTAAGGGCAAGACGGTGGACGAGGCGCTTGAGCTTACAAACAAAGCCGTTATGGAGGCTCTGGACGGACTTCCGCCGGAAAAAATACATTGTTCCGTTCTTGCCGAAGAAGCGATACAGTCCGCGATAGAGGACTACCGCAAGCGTCAGGCGGGAGAATGAAACAAATAAGGCTGCTAACGGCCAAAGGGATTTCGGTAAAACCGAAATCCCTTTTTGCGCGGAGCGCAAAATATAACGAGCCTATGTGGGATTAGATATACAGCGTTGTGTATAATTAGCAATACTGCATAAAATATCAATCGGTATTTTGTATAAGTTCACAATGTTTGAAAAATTATTAAATTAATTGTTGCAATGCTGTAATTCATGGTATATAATCAAAATATCGGTTTAGTACCTGATACTAATAGGAATTAATAAATTTGTCGAATATCGGAAGGAGGCGCGCGGAAAATGGATAAAATGGAACGTCATGCCTTTTTGCTTCAAAAGATAAAGGAGGAGCCTTTTCTCAAGGATACCGACCTTGCGGAGGCTTGCGGCGTGAGCGTATCCACGATTCGTTTCGACCGCGCGGAGCTGGGAATATCGGAGTACCGCGAACGCGTTAAAAACGCCGCGGTTGACGGACTTAACAATGTTCATTCCGAGGGCGAAATCCTTGAGCTTGAGCTGTTCAGAAACGGCAGCTCAACACTTATAACGGACGACGCTATGAGCTTCGACGGGACAAATATAGTAAAGGGGCAGTGTATATACGCGTTTGCCGAGAATTTAGCTTTGAGCGTTATCGACGCGAGGGCGGCTTTGGTTAAAGTTGCCAACGTCAAATATATCAGTGAGGTTCACGCGGGCGACAGACTGTTCGCGCACTCGGAGGTAATACGCGTTAAGCATAATGAATTTATTGTACACGTTTTTATAAAGGCAAATATGAATGAGGTATTCAGAGGCAAATTCAGCCTTGCGGTATCCGAATAGAGAGGTTTACGGAATGAGAATTATTATTGACGCGATGGGCGGAGATCATGCTCCGCAGGCTCCCGTTGAGGCGGGATGCAAAGCGGTGAGCGAGCTTGATGTTGATATTATTTTTGTAGGTAAAAAAGAGGTAATAGAAAAGGAGCTTGCAAAGTATAAATTTGACAGGAGCAGGGTGGAAATTGTAAACGCGGACGAGGTTGTTACCAATCACGACGAGCCTGCAAAGGCGGTAAGAAGCAAGAAAAATTCATCGATTGTTGTAGCCGCCAATCTGCTTAAAAACGGCGGCGGCGACGCTTTGCTGTCAATGGGCAACACAGGCGTGCTTCTGGCTGCGGGACTGCTTATAGTAGGCAGAATAAAGGGCGTTTTAAGACCTGCCCTGGCGACGCTTTTGCCGTCGGCAAGGGGACCGAAAATGCTTATAGACGCCGGCGCCAATACAAATTGCAAGGCTGAAAATCTTGTGCAGTTTGCTATTATAGGAAGCATTTATATGAAAAATGTTATGGGAATCTCAAACCCCACCGTCGGGCTTATGTCTAACGGAGAGGAGGAAGGCAAGGGCGACGAGCTTACAAAGGAAACATATCCGCTGCTTAAAAAAGCGCCGATTAATTTTGTCGGAAACGTTGAGGGACGCGATGTTATGCAGGGCACAACGGATGTTATAACGTGCGACGGCTTCGTAGGAAATGTTATTCTTAAAACCGTAGAGGGAATGGGAGCCGTTGTCGGAAACATGGTAAAGGATATGTTCACGTCAAGTGTGCTTTCAAAAATAGGAGCGGTATTCGTTTTAAACAGCCTTAAGGAATTTAAGAGAAGCATGGATTACCGCGAATACGGCGGTGCGCCGCTTCTCGGAACGAAGCGTCCGGTCATAAAGGGACACGGCTCGTCCGACGCGATGGCGGTTTTCTCCGCGATAAAGCAGGCGAAGAAATTTGTTGAAACAAATATTATCGATGAAATTATAGGTCAGGTAAGCAATGGAGGAAAAATCAAATGATTAATGCTAAGATAATCGGCACGGGAGCTTATGTGCCGGAAAAGGTGTATGACAACGCTTATATGGAAAGTATTGTAGATACCAATGACGAGTGGATAACAAGACGTACAGGAATAAAGGAACGCCATATAGCCGCGGATGACGAATATACAACGGATCTTGCAATTAAGGCGGCGCAGAGAGCCGTTGAGAACGCGGGCATAAGCGCGGAGGAGCTGGACTTGATTATCCTCGCAACGGTCACTCCTGATTATTTTACTCCCGCGTGCGCCTGCATTGTGCAGAAGGTGATAGGCGCGGTAAACGCGGCGGCGTTTGATTATAACGCGGCGTGTTCGGCGTTTGTTACGGGAATAACAATCGCAAAGCAATTTATAGTTTCCGGAACGTATAAGAATATTCTTGTTATATGCGCCGACGTTTTGAGTAAAGCGACCGATTATAAGGATCGCGCGACCTGCGTTTTGTTCGGCGACGCGGCGGGCGCGGCTGTAGTTGCGGCATCTGAGGAGCCGGGAATTTTAACGACCGATTTGGGTTCGGACGGCGACCTTTCGATAACCTGTCTTGCCTATAAGGAGGACGAGGAGGAAAACGCAAAACGTGTAAGCGGAGAAAAAAATACAATCTGGATGGCGGGACAGGCGGTAATGAAATTTGCCGTTAAAGCAATGGCGGACGCGTCAAACAGAGTAATAGAAAAAGCGGGTCTTACTTGGGATGATATTGACCTTGTCGTACCGCATCAGGCGAATTACAGAATTGTGGACAGCGCGATAAAGCGTATGGGCGTTGACAAGGATAAGGTGTATCTGACGCTTCATAAATACGGAAACACCTCCGCGTCATGTATCCCCGTAGCACTTTCGGAGGCGGAAGCTAACGGCAGAATTAAAAAGGGCGACAAGATAATTCTTGTCGGCTTCGGCGGCGGTCTTACATGGGGCGCGGCGCTTTTGGAATGGTAAATTAATCAATAAAGGGCGTTCGCCTTTTATTGAACTAAGCTGCGGCTTTAGAACTAAATTAAGAGAGGAAGAGTGGAAATGAACACAAGATTATGCGAATTGCTCGGTATTGAGTATCCTATTATTCAAGGCGGTATGGCATGGGTTGCAACCGCGGAGCTTGCCGCGGCGGTATCAAACGGCGGCGGTATAGGTCTGATTGCGGCGGGAAATGCTCCGGCGGACGCGGTAAGGGAACAAATTCGAAAGGCAAAACAGCTCACGGATAAGCCCTTTGGCGTAAATGTGATGATGATGTCGCCGTTCGTTGAGGAGGTCATGCAGGTTATTATAGAGGAAAAGCCTGCGGCTGTCGCGACGGGCGCGGGAAATCCCGGCAAATACATACCGGCGCTCAAGGAAGCCGGAATAAAGGTTATGCCGGTTATCGCAAGCGTTGCTATGGCTGTAAAAATGGAGCGCTCCGGCGCGGACGCGGTTATCGCCGAGGGTACCGAGGCGGGCGGACATATCGGAGAGCTTACTACAATGGTGCTTGTTCCGCAGATTGCGGACGCTGTTTCAATCCCGGTTATAGCGGCGGGCGGAATTGCCGACAGCCGCGGCGCGGTGGCTGCATTCGCACTCGGCGCGGACGGAATACAGGTGGGAACGCGCTTTATTTGTTCGACGGAATGTATCGCCCATGAGAACTATAAGCAGGCGGTTATAAAGGCAAAGGACAGAGATGCCGTTG
>JAJBTG010000161.1 GCA_020860985.1 Oscillospiraceae bacterium | reverse complement strand
GGGTTGTTTCGCGTGAGGACGGCTCCGGTACAAGAGGCGCGTTTATCGAGCTGTTCGGAATTGAGGAAAAGGACGAAAGCGGAAATAAAACCGATAAAACAACGTCGGAGGCGATTATCGCAAACAAGACGGATATAATGCTCGCGAATGTGTCGGGCGATGATTACGCTATAGGCTATGTATCTCTCGGCTCGCTATCAAACAGCGTAAAGGCGCTTAACATAGACGGCACCGAGGCGACCGCGGATAACGTAAAGAACGGTACATATACAATCGCAAGACCGTTTAATATCGCGACAAAGGCTGAAATTTCGGAAACGGCACAGGACTTCATCGATTTCATACTGAGCGCCGAGGGACAGGAGGTTGTCAGCGACGGATATATTCCGGTTGACGATTCGGCTCCCGCATACAGCGGCTCGATGCCGTCGGGCAAAATCGTTGTAAGCGGCTCATCCTCAGTATCGCCGATTATGGAGAAGCTTAAGGAGGCGTATCTCGCGGTTAATACAAACGCGTCGATTGAAATCCAGACGAGCGACTCGACATCGGGCATGAACGGAGCTATGGAGGGAACTTGCGATATAGGCATGGCTTCAAGAGATTTAAAGGACAGCGAGCTTGCGGAGCTTACGCCTACTGAAATCGCGCTTGACGGTATCGCGGTAATTGTCAACAATGCAAATCCCATTAACGATATAACCTCCGACACCGTAAAATCAATTTTCACGGGTGAGATTGAAGCTTGGAGTGAGGTAGAATGAAGAAGTATAAGGAACAGATAATGGGCGGCGTTTTTCTTGTCGCCGCCCTGACATCGATAGCCGCGGTTTTGCTTATCTGTTTGTTTCTGTTTGCGAACGGACTTCCGGCTATAGGCAAAATAGGCGTGTTCGATTTTCTCTTGGGGAAAACGTGGGCGCCGTCGGACAGTCCCGCGTCCTACGGGATTTTCCCCATGATTTTGGGCAGTGTATATATCACCGCCGGAGCGATTGTTATCGGTGTTCCGATTGGAATTTTAACCTCGGTGTTCATGGCAAGGTACTGCCCGAAAGGACTTTATAAATTCCTAAAGCCCGCTACGGAATTGCTTGCGGGTATCCCATCGGTAGTATACGGCTTTTTCGGACTTGTAGTGATTGTTCCGCTTATACGAAATATTTTCGGCGGAACGGGAAGCAGTATTTTGGCGGCATCCATTCTTTTGGGAATTATGATTTTGCCGACCATTATCGGCGTAAGCGAATCCGCGCTCAGAGCCGTTCCCGAAAGCTATTACGAAGGCTCGCTCGCGTTGGGAGCAAGTCATGAGAGAAGCATTTTTAACATAATGCTGCCGGCGGCGAGGTCGGGCATTATGGCGGGAGTGGTTCTCGGCATAGGCCGCGCGATAGGCGAAACAATGGCGGTTATTATGGTTGCCGGAAATCAGGCGAGAATGCCCGCCGGACTGCTTAAGGGAATCAGAACCCTGACGGCAAATATAGTTATCGAGATGGGCTACGCCGCCGACCTCCACCGTGAGGCGCTTATCGCGACGGGCGTGGTGCTGTTCATATTCATTTTGATTATAAATTTGTGCTTCTCGATTTTGCAAAGGAGGAAGGATAATAATGGAAAATATCAAAGCCATTAATCAAGTTACCTTTGCGGATAAGGTGAAAGGCTATCTGAAAAACCCCGCGTCGATGATTTTGATGCTGCTCGTTATGGCGGCGGCATTGCTGACCTTTGCGGCGCTGCTGTTTATAATCGCGTATATTCTTATCAAGGGCGTTCCGAATCTGACTCCCTCATTGTTTTCGCTGAATTATACAACCGAGAATGTTTCTATGCTTCCGTCGATTATAAATACATTGATAATGACGGTGTGTGCGTTGGCGATTGCCGCACCGTTGGGAATATTTACCGCGATATATCTTGTCGAGTACGCCAAGCGCGGCAACAAACTTGTTGTACTTATAGGAATAACGGCGGAAACGCTTTCGGGTATTCCATCGATAGTATACGGACTTTTCGGTATGCTGTTCTTTGTGACGTATTTGAAATGGGGATATTCAATCCTTGCCGGAGCGTTTACGCTCGCAATTATGATACTTCCGCTGATTATGCGTACAACCGAGGAGGCGCTTAAATCCGTGTCCGATTCCTATCGTGAGGCGAGCTACGGACTCGGCGCGGGAAGATTAAGGACTGTATTCAGAGCGGTTCTTCCGGCGGCGGTTCCGGGAATATTGGCGGGCATAATTCTTGCAACGGGCAGAATTGTCGGCGAAACGGCGGCGCTTATATATACGGCGGGTATGGTCGCGGAAATTCCCAAGAACCTGATGTCCTCGGGACGAACGCTTGCGATACATACATATGTGCTGTCGAGCGAGGGACTGTATACAAATCAAGCGTACGCAACGGCGGTAATACTGCTTTTGATGGTGCTTTTAATAAATATATTATCTTCGCTTGTCGCGAAGAAACTGACGAATAAATAGGGGTGGAAAAAATTATGATACAAAAATTTACCAATTTGCCGAAATTCAATATTTCGGATATGAATCTATATTACGGCGAATTTCACGCCCTGCACGACATAAATTTAGCTATAGCCGAAAAGGAAATTACCGCCTTTATCGGGCCGTCCGGATGCGGAAAATCCACACTATTAAAATCATTAAACCGCATGAACGACCTTGTTGAAGGCTGTAAGATAACCGGAAATATTCTGCTTGACGGCGAGGATATTTACGGTGATATGAATACAAATCTGTTAAGAAAGCGGGTGGGAATGGTATTTCAAAAACCAAATCCGTTTCCGATGAGCGTCTATGACAACATTGCCTACGGTCCGAGAACTCACAGTGTGCGCTCCAAGGCGAAGCTTGACGAGATTGTGGAAAAATCTCTACGAAGCGCCGCAATCTGGGATGAGGTAAAGGACAGATTGAAAAAGAGCGCATTGGGAATGTCCGGCGGGCAACAGCAAAGATTGTGCATAGCCCGCGCGTTGGCGGTGGAGCCGGAGGTGCTTCTTATGGATGAGCCTACCTCCGCGCTCGACCCCATATCGACATCGAAAATCGAGGACCTCGCGCTTGAATTAAAGGATAAGTATACGATTATTATGGTAACGCATAATATGCAGCAGGCGGCGAGAATATCGGACAGAACAGCGTTCTTCCTTTTGGGCGATATAGTTGAATACGGAGAAACCGACAAGATTTTCAGCAACCCATCCGACAAGAGGACGGAAGAATATATAAGCGGAAGATTCGGTTGATTTAAGATGAGGAGTGTAAAAATGAGAGATAAGTTTAATCAGCAGCTTGATAAGCTAAACGAGGACCTGATTGAAATGGGCGGTCTTATCGAGGAGGCAATTGCCGGCGCATTGACGGCGATAACGGAAAACGACAGAGAGCTGGCAAAAAAAATCCTTGAAGCCGACCGCGATATAAACCACAAGGAGCGCGATATCGAAAGCCGATGCCTAAAGCTTCTTCTGCACCAGCAGCCGGTCGCGGGGGATTTGCGCTTGATTTCCTCGGCGCTGAAGATGATTACGGACATGGAAAGAATAGGCGACCAAGCATCGGATATATGCGAGATAGAGCTTACGTCAAAATTTATTTCCGATGTTAAGCTTCCCGAATATATCAGCGAGATGGCAAAGAGCGCGATAGAGATGGTGAATTGTAGCATAGAAGCGTTTGTAACGAGGGATTTAAAGCTTGCCGCAAAGGTAAAGGAAGCGGATAACGGAGTAGATGATTTGTTAAGATTGATAATATAGAAGATGATAGAGTACATAATAAATAATGAGGAGGGCGATGAGCAGGTAGTAGAAAT
>JAJBTG010000209.1 GCA_020860985.1 Oscillospiraceae bacterium | reverse complement strand
TCGACACGCTGCGTACCTCCGCCGAAATAGCGTATATACGGACTTTTGCACTTCGGACACCGCATATAATTAGGTGCAGTGTAGCCACAGTAATGACATTTTAAACTGTCCTCAAATTTATGATATGTAAGCGAAATATTACAGTTGGGACATTCCGCGACATAGCCGCAGCTCCTACACGACACAAAGGTTGAGAATCCACGTCTGTTCAGAAACAGAATTGTTTGCTCGCCGTTTTCAATATTCTTTGCTATTTCCGCGTAAAGCTGCTTTGAGAACATACTTTTATTGCCGTTTGAAAGCTCGCCGCGCATATCTACAATCGAGATTTCCGGCATCCTGTTCATGTTATATCTATGCTCCATTGTCAGAAGCTTATACTTTCCGTTTCTCGCCTCATAGCTGCTCTCAATCGAGGGAGTTGCCGACGCGAGAACAACCGCCGCCGAATATTGCTTCGCCCTGAACATAGCTACCTCTTTGGCATGGTACCTCGGCGACATCTCGGATTTATACGTATCGGAATGTTCCTCGTCGATTATGATAACTCCTATATTATCCAAGGGCGCGAACACCGCGCTCCTTGCTCCTATAACAATATCCGCGCCGCCGTTCTTTATTTTTTTCCACTGGTCGTACCTTTCGCCGTGCGAAAGTCCACTGTGGAAAACGGCTATACGTCCCGGAAAACGCGAGATAAACCTCGACACCATCTGCGGCGTAAGCGAGATTTCGGGCACAAGCACAAGCGCCGTTTTCCCAAGCTCCAACGCGTTCTCAATGGTCTGCATAAAAACCTCGGTTTTGCCGCTTCCCGTAACACCGTGAAGTAAAAAGGTTTTGCTTTCGCCCTTTTTTACCGAATCCGTAACGGCGTTTATCGCCACCGCCTGCTCCTCCGTCGGAATAAGCCTTGTTGTCTTTTCTGTATTTTTCTCCGAAAACGGATTTCTTTCAACTGTCATGTCAAAAAATTTGACAAAGCCTTTTTTCCCGAGCGTCGCCGCGGCGTTATAGTTTCCCTGCGAAAACAGCTTCAAATCCGCAAGCGCGATAAATTCGCAGCCGGCAAGAATAGTAAGCATTCTCGACTGCACGGGAGCCTTTTTCAAAAGCCTGTCAGCCTCCTTATGCGCCGTTTCACGCGAAATTGCCAATCTCACCGCGCGAACCTTTTTATCCCCGACGCTCTGCGACTGTCTGTATTCCTTTGATAATGTGCCCTTCTTTACCATATCTCTGACCTGCGGTTTAATATCCGTTTCAAACATATCGTAAAGCGCGGAGCTTTCCATACCTCCGCCGTTATCGGCGAGATACTCTATTATTTCCCTACGCGTTTGGGAGCGCTCCTCCGTAACTTCCTCAAGAATTATCCACTCCGTATTCTTGACTGCCGTTCCCGCCGGTACCGCCGCATGTATTAAATCCAGATAGCTTGACAGATAATGCTCGCGCATCCACTTGATTGTTTCAAGCATCAGCTCGTCAAAAGCGTTGGTATCATTGGCAATCTTTATAATGGATTTAAGCTTTTCGCTCCTACTTTTTTCCTTTAAGCCGACGCAGAATCCCTCGGTTTCCACATTGCCCGATGAAAACGGGACTATAACGCGACTTCCGATATTTATTCTTCCCTCAAGCTCCTCGGGAATAAGGTAGTCAAAAGGCTTATCCACTGCTTTTGAACGGTGGTCAACAATAATTTCCGCAATCAATTATCCGTCTCCGATTCCTCTTCCTCCGATATTTCCTCCGTCGTTCTTTCTTCCTCCGTTTCGGAGTTTCCGAGCGAATGAATCGCGGCTGTCTTTTCAGCCTCCCATTCAGCAGCAAGCGCAACCGCTTCCGAGCGCACATAGCCTACCTTGCCGCCGGCAATTTCATTCGCGGCAATCGATACCGGCTTATCCTTTTCATGATTATAATCAATTTCGTTATCCTCGCTGTTATTATGTTTGCCAATCATTCTTGCGCGCTTTGCCGCCATTGTGACAAGCGTATAGCGGCTGTCCACACATTTTGAAAGTTCTGTAATTCCGGGTTTGATCATCATAATTAATTACCTCCGATTAATAATTTTTAAGCCGTTGAGCTTAATAATTTTCCCTTAATAATTTATCTACAAAATTGCTGTCCTTTACTCTTCGATGAAGAATATCCGCAACCTCGTTTACACATCCCTGAAGCTCGTCGTTCACGACAACATAGCTGTATTTTGGCGACTGCTCCATCTCCCATTTCGCCGCGTCCATGCGTTCTTTAATTTGTTCCTCAGTTTCGCGTCCGCGTTCGATAAGCCTTTTCTTCAGCTCCGCCATCGACGGCGGCAGCACAAACACAAGCACAGCCTCGGGAAACATCGATTTAATTTTAAGCGCGCCCTGCGGCTCAATCTCCAGAAGCACGTTTTTTCCCTCGGAAAGCATTTCCTCAACCGTCCTCCGCGGCGTTCCGTAATAGTTTCCGTTATACTCGGCATATTCAAGCATTTCTCCCGCCGCGATAAGCCTTTCAAAATTCTCACGCGTTGTATAATTATACGTGTGTCCGTCAACCTCGCCCTTGCGGATTTCACGGGTTGTGCTCGATACGGAAAGAAAAATATCCTCTGTTTTCAGAAGCTCCTCGCATATCGTTCCCTTGCCCGTTCCCGACGGTCCGGACATAACAAACAATATTCCTCTACTCATTTTTACCCTCCGTTTCTCCCTGCAATCTTCCGGAAATGGTTTCCGGCTGAAGAGCCGAAAGTATAATATGGTCCGAATCCGTAACGATAACGGCTCTTGTACGCCGACCGTATGTAGCATTTATGAGCGACCCATCGTTTTCCGCCTCATGCACCATACGCTTTATCGGCGCCGATTCGGGGCTTACCACCGCGATAATGCGTTCCGCGGCAACCATATTGCCAAAGCCTATATTTACAAGCTTCATCTCCGCCCGCTCCTTTCAAAGTTTACTCTATATTCTGAATCTGCTCTCTGAGCTTTTCAATCTCACCCTTAAGCGTAACCACTATTTTGGCGATTTCTATGTCGTTCGCCTTTGAACCTATTGTGTTTACCTCGCGGTTTATCTCCTGAATCAAAAAATCAAGCTTTCTTCCGGCAGGCTCGCCACTGTCCAGTATCCGATAAAATTCCTCAAAATGACTTCCCAGTCTGACGGTTTCCTCGTTCACCGCAACCTTATCCGCGAAAATCGCTACCTCTGTGAGTATGCGCGCCTCGTCAATATCTCTGTCATCAAGAAGCTCCTTAATCTTCGCGTAAAGTCTTTCACGGTATTCCGCGACAGTCTGCGGCGAACGTTCGTCAATATCTTTTGCAAGCTCGCTCATCAGCTTTATTCTTTCTCTTAAATCCTTTTCAATACGCTCGCCCTCACGCTCACGCATAGCGATAAACGCCTCCATGGCGTCGGACAGTACCGCCTCGACAAGGCTCCATAATTTTTCCTCGTCCTCCTCGCGGCGCTCGGTTTTGAAAATATCCGTGTACCTCGCGACGCTTGAAACGGAAATATCGTCCGTCAGATTAAACTTATCCCTTAATTTCTTTAATTCCTCTATATAATTTCCAGCAAGCTCCTCATTAAGAATTATATCGCTGTCCGCCTCGCCGTAGCTTTCAAGCGACACGTATATATCAATCTTTCCGCGAGTTACCCGCGTTGACGCGTATTTTCTTACTCTGTCCTCAAGGAATCCCAAATGGCGCGGAACCTTGATATTATAATCCGAAAAACGATGATTTACGGATTTTACCTCAACAAGTATTTTCTTTCCCTCGGCTACGGTTTCCTGTCTGCCGTACCCCGTCATGCTTTTTAACATACTATTCTCTCCATTTTATGTAATTTAGTTCAATAAGGGGCGATGCCCCGTCATTCAACGTTTCAGTGGCGGATTGTACCGCCACTGAAAAAAGTAAG
>JAJBTG010000220.1 GCA_020860985.1 Oscillospiraceae bacterium | reverse complement strand
CAAAAAAGGAGAATTTACTATGTACAACAAATTAACGGTTGAAGACGTTGACGTAAAGGGCAAAAAGGTTTTAGTACGCTGTGACTTTAACATGCAGCTTGACGCTGACGGTAATATTACGGACGAGAACCGTATTGTGGGCGCGCTTCCCACAATCAAGTATCTTATGGATAACGGCGCAAAGGTTATTCTTTGCTCGCATATGGGCAAGCCTAAGGGTGAGCCGAAGCCGGAGCTTTCTCTTGCGCCGGTCGCAAAGAGCCTTACGGAAAAGCTCGGCAAGACTGTTGTGTTCGCCGCTGACGATAACGTGGTAGGCGACAACGCAAAGGCAGCTGTTGCCGCTATGAATGATGGCGATGTTGTTTTACTTGAAAACACGCGTTACAGAAAGGAAGAAACAAAGAATGAGGAGGCTTTCTCAAAGGAGCTTGCCTCGCTTGCGGATTTATTCGTAAACGATGCTTTCGGTACCGCTCACAGAGCGCACTGCTCAAACGTGGGAGTTTCGTCGATTCTTAAGCCGGCAGCTGCGGGTTATCTTATCGAAAAGGAAATAAACTTCCTCGGAAACGCCGTAAATACTCCGGTAAGACCGCTTGTTGCAATTCTCGGCGGTTCAAAGGTTTCATCAAAGATTTCCGTTATCGAAAACCTTCTTAAAAAGGTTGACAAACTTATAATCGGCGGCGGTATGGCGTATACATTTATGGCGGCGCAGGGCAAAACCACAGGCACATCGCTGCTTGAGCCGGATTATATTGATTACGCAAAGAAGATGCTTGACGAGGCGGGCGATAAGCTCGTTCTTCCGGTAGACACGGTTATTACCGAAAAGTTTGACAACGATGCTCCGTCAAAGGTTGTAGAGGGCGCTATCCCCGAAGGCTGGATGGGTCTTGACATCGGTCCTAAGTCGATTGAGCTGTTTAAGGGCGTGCTTGCGGACGCTAAGACGGTTGTATGGAACGGACCTATGGGCGTATTCGAGATGCCGAACTTCGCAAAGGGTACAAACGAAATCGCGGCAATGCTTGCAGAGCTTGACGCTACAACGATTATCGGCGGCGGCGACAGCGGGGCGGCTGTTAATCAGGCAGGTCTGGGCGACAAGATGAGCCACATCTCAACAGGCGGCGGCGCAAGTATGGAATTTCTTGAGGGTAAGGAACTCCCCGGCATCGCGGCATTGACGGATAAATAATTAAAAAATAAAGGAGAAACAGTAATGGGAAAATATATTATTGCGGGAAACTGGAAGATGAACAAGCTTCCGTCGGAAACATATGACTTTGTTAAGGAAGTAGCGGAGGCGACAAAGGGCGCATCTTGCGAGGTTGTTTGCTGCACGCCTTACGTATGCCTTGCTCCGGCTATCGAGGCGGCAAAGGGCACACACGTAAAAATCGGCGCGGAAAACCTGCACTTTGAGGACAAGGGCGCGTACACCGGCGAAGTAAGCGCGGATATGCTTGTTGACCTTGGCGTTCAATATGTAATTATGGGTCACAGCGAAAGACGCGAATATAACAACGAAACAGATGAAACCGTTAATTTAAAGGCTAAAAAGGCTCTTGAAAAGGGACTTATCCCAATCGTTTGCTGCGGCGAATCTCTTGAGCAGAGAGAGGCGGGCATCACAATGGATTGGATTTCAATTCAGATTAAGAAAGCGTTCGCGGGAATAAGCGCGGATGATGCTAAAAAGGTTGTTGTTGCGTATGAGCCAATCTGGGCAATCGGCACAGGCAAGACCGCTACCGATGACCAGGCAGAAGAAGTATGCGGCGCTATCAGAAAGGTTCTTGAGGGACTTTACAATGCGGACACTGCGGCGGCTATTACAATTCAGTACGGCGGCAGCATGAACGCTAAAAACTGCGCGGGACTTCTTGCAAAGCCGAACATCGATGGCGGGCTTATCGGCGGAGCATCGCTTAAGAGCGCCGATTTCGCGGGTCTCACGGGCGCGGCAAAATAACCTATGCAGGCTGCAATCGTTCGTAAGCTCCGTTCCAAGTGGGCTTGACAGAACGCTATTACGATTTAAATAAAACTTGCTAAAGGGCAGAGGCTTATAGGGCAGGCAGAATGCCTGCCCTAAATTTTTCACAGGAGGAAATAACTATGGCGAAAAAACCAATCGCATTGATTATAATGGACGGCTACGGCATCAATAAAGCGACGGAGGGCAACGCGATTACCGCCGCCAAAAAGCCGAATCTTGACAAATATTTTGCGCAGTACCCGAACACGCAGCTCAGCGCAAGCGGACTTGACGTCGGACTTCCCGACGGTCAAATGGGCAACAGCGAGGTCGGACACACAAATATAGGCGCGGGACGCGTTGTTTATCAAATGCTTGTTAAAATAACAAAGGACATAAACGATGGCAAGATAAACGATGTCAAGGCGCTTTCGGACGCGATGGACGCGGCAAAGGCAAACGGAACATCGCTCCACCTTATGGGACTTTTATCGAACGGCGGCGTACACAGCCACAACGAGCATCTTTACGGACTTTTGCGTATGGCAAAGAAAAAGGGTCTTGAAAAGGTATATGTGCATACGTTCCTTGACGGACGTGACGTTCCGCCGACATCGGGCGCGGACTTTATGGCGGAGCTTCAAAAGGAAATTGACGAAATCGGCGTAGGCTTAATCGCGACAATTATGGGCAGATTTTACGCTATGGACCGTGACAACGCGTGGGACAGAGTGGAAAAGGCATATAAGGCGATAGTCGATGGTGAGGGAATACAGGAAACCAACGCCGTTACAGCCGTTAAAAATTCATACGCAAACGATGTTACCGATGAATTTGTTATTCCGACTGTTGTGGACAAAAACGGTATGATTAAAGAAAACGACAGCGTTATCTTCTTCAACTTCCGTCCCGACCGCGCAAGACAGATTACAAGAACATTCGTAGATCCCGATTTCACGGGCTTTGAAAGAACGTATTTCCCTGTAAACTTCGTCTGCATGACCCAGTATGACGAGTCAATGCCGAACGTAACGGTTGCTTATCCGCCGGAATCGCTTGAAATGACATTTGGCGAATACATCAGCAAAAAGGGACTTACGCAGCTTAGAATAGCCGAAACGCAAAAATACGCTCACGTTACGTTCTTCTTTAACGGCGGCGAGGAAAAGCAGTTTGAGGGCGAGGAAAGAATACTCATAAAATCACCCGATGTCGAAACCTTCGATATGAAACCGGAAATGAGCGCCTACGAGGTTACGGACGCCGTTGTTGACGCGATTAATTCCGATAAATTCGACGTTATCATACTTAACTACGCAAACTGCGATATGGTAGGTCATACCGGAATTATGGAGGCGGCAATCAAGGCGGTTGAAGCGGTTGACGAATGTGTCGGCAAAATGGTAAACGCGATACTTGAAAAGGGCGGACAGGCAATCATAACAGCCGATCACGGCAACGCCGAATGTTTGATAGACCCCGAAACAAAAGCTCCGTTTACCGCGCACACAACAAATCCGGTTCCGATGATTCTTGTCGGAGCGGGCGATGTTAAGCTGAAAACAGGCAGATTGTGCGACCTTTGCCCGACTATGCTTGACCTTATGGGTCTTGAGAAGCCGGAGCAAATGACCGGAGAAAGTCTGATTGTAAAATAATTGAATTAAAGCGGAGCCGCCCTTTCGGGTGTCGGACTCCGCTTTTATTTTTCCATTTACGTTTTTTCGGCGGCGGGCTTGGTTAAAGCCGTTCTGAACGTGCTTTTTTAAAAATCATGGCACCCGCCTATATCCATTCCGTTATCGATAAAAATATCGACTATGCGGTCAACGATTTCAAAATCCGACAGCTCTTTATGCTTATACAGTACGGCTTTTATTTCCTCTAAAATCTCCGTAGCTCTGGTTTCCGAGGTCTTTATTATTTCCGATTCGGATTCCGCAAGCATATTCAAAGCCATTCTGCCTATGTCGCGGCATATTATTTCCTTTGATACTTCCATTT
>JAJBTG010000229.1 GCA_020860985.1 Oscillospiraceae bacterium | reverse complement strand
AAGCAGAGTATAATTGGCTTTAAAGGACCTCATTTTTTTATCCTGACAGGTTGTTATATAGCAAATAGCCTTGTAAACGCCGGCGTTTATCCTTATCGAATCCCCGCTCATGCAGGAGCCGCACACCATACCGCCGCGCGCCGGATCAAACGCCACGGTCTTTTCGCTGCCGCAGCCGACACAGCAATCCATATTCGGCGCGTAGCCGCCGACGGTCATAAGCTTCAGCTCATAGACAGCCTTTATTTTCATAATGCTCTCATTTCTGTACGCGGCGGCGTAAAGCGAATTGAGAAAAATACGCAGAATCCTTTCATCGGGATTGCCCGTACCCAGCAGCTCATATGTAATATCCGCCAGATAATTACACAGCGCAAGCTTTATTATGTCCTCCGAAACAGGATAAAAACCGTCAACAGTGTCAATACTGTTGACGGTCATTATATCGCGGTTAACCGTCTTATATAAATCAAAGTCACCGTAGGTCAGAAACTGACTTGCCGCTGCCGCCCTGCTTTTCGACTTTTTAACGCCGTAGCTTACGGCTTTGATTATACCGTATTCCTCCGTAAAAATGCTGAGCATACGGTGTCCCTCGCCGTAATCGGACTGCCTTATAATGATACCTCGCGCGTTGATGTTTGCCATTCCTCTTCCTTATCCTTCGTCCTGTTTAAATCCGCAATCGATTTATATAAAAGATATGCGTCAATATTCCCCGTGTGCGAAAAAGTTTCCCATGAAAAATCATTAAGTTCCATTGTCTTACCCTCCGAAAAAGATTTTTATCTTTCCTTCGTAGTCTTTTTCATTTTTCGCCCGCTTATACTGTCACTTTCTTCTATTCGGCGGCATATCCGAAATTCTTAATCATGAAATCATTGTTGCGCCAATCGGATTTCACCTTTACCCACAGCTCAAGATACACCTTTTTATCAAGCATTTTCTCTATATCGCCGCGCGCCAGCGTTCCGATTTTTTTCAACATCTCTCCGTTTTTGCCGATAATAATTCCCTTATGCGTTGCCTTTTCGCAGAAGATTGTAGCATAGATATTGGTTATTTTATCCCTTTCCGTCATCTTTGTTATCTCAATCGCGATTCCGTGCGGAACCTCCTTATCCAAGAGCCACAGCATTTTCTCCCTTATAATCTCCGCCGCAATCTGTTTTTCCGGCTGGTCGGTTACCATGTCCTCATCATAAAATTCCGGTCCCGGCGGAATATGCTCCCTTATCTCATCTACAAGAAGAGAGATTCCGTCCTTATTTTTCGCGCTCATCGGCACAATCGACTCAAACTCATGCAGACAAGAATAATCAGCTATGAGCGGAAGCAGATTTTCCTTTCTTACAAGGTCTACCTTGTTGATTACCAGAACGCACGGAAGTCCGGTTTTTGCTATGTTCTTCGCAATCTCGCGCTCCGTATCCTGAATTTTTTTCGTCGCGTCAACAACAAATATCAACACATCCGTATCCTTCATACTGCCGTTCGCGGTATTCACCATAAACTCGCCGAGCTTGTTATGCGGCTTGTGTATACCGGGCGTATCGGTAAAGATGATTTGTTCCGTTTCCGTTGTATAAATAGCTAAAATTTTATTTCTTGTTGTTTGCGGCTTATCGGAAATAATCGCTATCTTCTGCCCCGCCAAGGCGTTGAGAAGCGTGGATTTCCCAACATTTGGCATACCGATTATCGCGGCAAAGCCTGATTTAAAATCACTTTTTTTCTTCATAAGATTCTCCATTTTTTCTCCTTTTCGGTTTCTCGAACCATGCTACAAACAGCACGTCTATAACAAACAAAATAACCAAATACGTCAGGGCATGAGGCGAATACCTCAAATTGAGCAGCGCCCATTTAATTTTTTCCTTATCGTAAAACAGGCAAACGCACACAACAAGCGCGCCCGCCGCAACCAACGCCGACGCCGCCGATGAAATATATCCCGCCGTTCCGACCTCCTTACCCTCGGATGATGCGCGCCGCACCGCGACATTCATAATCTGCGCGCCGAGAACCGTCATGGTTGTAAGCGCCAAAATTGCCCAGCCGGCTCTGTCAAGGTCAAACGCGTAAGCGAAAAGAATTAAAATGCTCAGCGCCGCCATTTCAATACGCAGATATATATCCGAAAGAACAGCGTCAAAAAGACCTTTTACTGTATAGAATATTCCCATAAAAAAATTTTTCATTTGCACTACCTCAATTCTCTTGTAATATTAAGTCCTCCGAGGACCTCCTCCTGTTTTTTACACATAAGTGCTTCTCCCTCCGGGTCGTCCACATGGTCATATCCGAGCAGATGAAGCATTGAATGAGCCGTTAAAAACGCTACCTCGCGCCGAAAGCTGTGTCCGTATTCAACCGCCTGCTGACGCGCGCGTTCCAGTGAAATCACAATATCGCCGAGCATTACAAGCTCACCGTCGCTGTCAAGCTCCGCCGATTCCGCTATGCCGTCCTCGTCAAATTCAAGCATCGGGAACGACAGCACATCCGTGGCGCGATCAATCCCTCTATGCTCCGCGTTTATGGCTTTGATTGCTTCGTTATCTACAAGGGTTATGCTGATTTCCGCATCAAAATCACATTCCTCAAGCTCCATAACCGCTTCGCATACAGCCTTAATCGTATCCTTTATTTCCCGGGTAACCTCTTCCTTATCCTGCTCATTTTCTATTATCAGCTCTACCATTTCTGCTTCCTTTTCTCTTCTCGCGTTCCTCATCGTATTTTGCGTATGCCTTTATAATCTTTTGTACAAGCGGATGCCGAACGACATCCTTTTCCGTAAACATACAAAAAGCAATATCATCAATGTTTTTCAATATGTGTGCCGCTTCCTTTAACCCCGAGCGCTTATCGCCGGGAAGATCTATCTGTGTTATATCTCCGGTTATAATTGCTTTCGAGCTGAATCCTATTCGCGTCAAAAACATTTTCATCTGCTCCGGGGTTGTATTCTGCGCCTCATCAAGAATTATGAAGGCATTGTCAAGCGTTCGACCTCTCATGTATGCCAACGGCGCAACCTCAATAACGCCCTTTTCCTGATAGCGCATGAACCCTTCGCCGCCGAGCATTTCATACATTCCGTCATAAAGCGGTCTGAGGTACGGGTCAACCTTATTCTGCAAATCACCCGGCAGAAATCCGAGCTTCTCGCCGGCTTCAACCGCGGGGCGCGTGAGGATAATCCTGTTTACCTCTTTAGAGCGCAGAGCCGTTACCGCCTTTGCAACCGCAAGATATGTCTTGCCCGTTCCCGCCGGACCTATTCCGAAAACAATAGTATTGTTCGCAATCGCTTCAACATACCGCTTCTGTCCGAGCGTCTTTGTTTTTATGGGACTACCTTTAACATTGATTGCGATGCAGTCGTCGCCCATCATTTTTAAATCTATTCCGCCGTTTTCCTGAACCATTGTAATGGCGTAAAGAATTTTTTGCTGGTCAATCCGTTCTCCCCTTGCGAGAATCTGCATTAATATGTTTATAACCTGCCCCGCCTTTTCAACGTCCTCCTCTTCACCCGTAACGCGGAGCGCGTTTTCCCGGGCGGCGACATTTACAGAAAGCGCCTTTTCAAGCATTTTCATGTTCTCATCAAAGCTGCCGAACAACGAGGATAAATCAACTTCGTCCGGCACTTCAATCTGCCTGTTTATCAATATTTTCACTCCTCCGTCGGCATTTCCACGCCTATGTTTTCTATAAAGTTCATGCTTAATTTAACATGAATTGTTTCACTATCCGTCTGCTCATATGAAAGCTCCGTATCCTGCAATTCGGACTTCGGCAGCAGCTCCTCGGATATTTTCCCCTCAAGCTCCATACGAGCCGTTTCCACCGCCGTTTCGATACTAATCGGTTCTCGATTAACCGTGACCTCATTATAGTCTTCTACATTAAGCGAAATTCCCAAATACCCCAATAGCGGCAGGGACATTTCTTTCCTACTTTCTATTTTGTCAAATTCCTCATAGGAAATACTTTTATTTCTGAAT
>JAJBTG010000182.1 GCA_020860985.1 Oscillospiraceae bacterium | reverse complement strand
TTTTTTTCCTCCTCTGCTCCGGCAACGTCCGAAAATTTAACTTTGCAGTTTTCCGTATTTGTCTTTGCGCGCATTCTGGTAAATCCGCCACCGCCGCCGCGGCGCGTGAAAAAGAATATAAAAAACACAAAGACCATAACGGATACAAGCAAATCACCGATGCTTATCCATGACGCTCCCGCGTTTGAAGCTTCCTGTTTGAGTGTGCCTTTAGCCATTTGTTCCGCTATTTCCGCTCCCGCGTCAGCCTGCAAAACATCAAGCGACGGAATCTTTATCTTAACATCCCGCACGGTTGTTCCGTCCTCTGTTGTAACGGTTGCGGTAACATTGTTTCCGCTTATATCCATTGAGCTGACCTGTTCGTTTTTGATTGCGTTCACCAAATCGGAATATACCATTTTGACATGGGGCGTCATCATGTACGAAAAAAGAGCATATAGAATATAAATTACCAAAAAGAGTACAATCCATGTGCCGAAGCCTTTAATCTTTTTCTGCAATTTTCTACCTCCTTGAATAAATGATTAATTTTTCATTAAGAGCAATATCTGTTACTCGCGGCTTGAGCCGCCAACCCAAGTAAAATCCGCTACATTATCAGCAGGGATTTCAGTACAATTCTAATGTTTTGCTATTTGAGCAGTTTTATCCGTATTCCCTTTCCGTCCGGGAAAAATCTTTTGTCCCGCCTGCGTCCGATTATCCACGCAATATTTCCGTCAATCGTTAATATTCCTGTTCTGTCGCGCTGTGCGCGCGGAACCTTACAGTCGATAAAATAATCCTTAATCTTTTTTCTTCCATCCATTCCCGCGGGGTAAAAAAAGTCGCCGCTGCGTCTGTTCCTTACAGTTATTTTTGAGTCCGCATCGCCCTTAAATACTTCCCCGCCGTCGGATGCATCCACAATCTCAGCAAAAACAGTAAGCTTCAGTTCCTTGATATACACCTCACAATTTATCGGTATTGTATACTCAAAGGGCGGTGTTTTATCCTCGTCCGCGCCTATATAAAGCTTGCCATATTCAATTTTTGCAATATTACCGTTAGGCAGATTTATCGATGCACCGGAGCGTCCGCTCTCCGCAAGTCTTAAAACACTTTCAATATACTCGGCTTCGATGTCTTTTATACCTGCGCTTCTCAGCATTGTTAGAATTACACGGCGCTTTAGCGCTATATGAACGTCAAGCATCTTAAGAGCAATTGTATTTTCTTCAATTTTACCGCATATTCTGTCCGCCGCACTTTCTATAAAATCAAGCTCGTCCGAGATAAGCTCCGCGTTTTTTGTAACATTGGCGATGAAATTGTTATTAAATTCGTTTTGGATTTTGGGTATTAAATCGAGCCTGACTTTATTTCTCGTATATATCATTTCCGAATTTGTACTGTCCGTAACATATTCCAAATTGTTTTCACGGCAGTAATTTTCAATCTCATCTCGGCTCAAATCGATTATCGGTCTTATGATTTTGCCTCGCGTTACCGGAATACCGCATAATCCCGAAATACCGCTTCCTCTCATGAAGTTCATGAGTATGGTTTCGGCATTGTCGTTCTTATTATGCGCCGTGGCAATTTTATTCAAACCAAGTGATTTTCTTATTCTTTCAAAAAAAGCATATCGAAGCTCGCGTCCCGCCATTTCCTCCGACATACCGTTTTCCCTTGCATAGTCCCGCACCGATTCGTGCTTCGTCAGGCAATTTATTCCAAGGCTTTCGGAAAACTCCACTGCAAAGCGTTCATCGGCATCTGCGTTATCACCACGCAGACAATGGTTCATATGCGCGGTATACAGATGTATTTCAAGCTCATCTTGAAGTCGGTACAGCGCATGCGTAAGGCAAACCGAATCCGCGCCTCCGGAAAGACCGATTAATATACCGTCGCCTTTTTCAATAAGTCCATATTTTTTAATTGTGTTTCTTATTTTATTAAGCATCATTCTTCCTTTAACGCGAACTCCAAATTTGAGAATTTTGTATATTCGCCCTTCCAGCCGAGCTTAAACATACCCGTTTCGCCGTTTCTGTGCTTTGCGACAATACATTCCGCAATATTCTTTTCCGCGCTGTCCTTGTTATAGTAATCGTCACGGTAAAGAAACATGACCATATCCGCGTCCTGCTCAATTGCTCCGGACTCTCTTAAATCCGACAACATAGGTCTTTTGTCGCTCCTCGACTCACTCGCTCTCGAAAGCTGCGACAATGCTATTACGGGAACGTCAAGCTCCTTAGCGAGTATCTTAAGTGAGCGTGAAATTTCGGAAATTTCCTGCTGACGGCTTTCCGTTCTCCCGCTTGACTGCATCAGCTGCAAATAATCAATAACTATCAATGCAAGATTTTTCGTCTGTTTTAGCCGCCTGCATTTCGCGCGTATCTGCGAAACAGTGACCGATGCGGTATCGTCGATATACATAGGCGCGGTTGCGACACGGTTTACCACCGCGCCGATTTTTTCCCAATCCTCCGAGGTTATTTCTCCGTTACGAAGCTTTCTCGTATTCACCATTGCCTGCGAACAAATAATACGATTTACAATTTGCTCCTTCGGCATTTCAAGGTTAAAAACAGCTACGGTACGCTTGTCGTTTATACTTACGTGCTCGGCAATATTAACAGCAAAGCTCGATTTTCCCATACCGGGGCGACCCGCTATCAAAATCAGCTCGCCGCCGTGGAAACCGCCGGTGCGCTTATTAAGCTCGCTGAAGCCTGTAGCTATACCCGTTAACCCTCCTCGGTTTTGCGAGTTTTCAACCAGTGTCTGATAGCTTCCAATAAGTATATCGCCGACCGGAAGAATATCGCTTTTTTCACGCGATGACGAAACATCAAAAATGAGCTGCTCCGATTGCTCCAGAACTCTGTCAACCTTATCCGCACCCTCGTAAGCCATATCAGATATGGCGTTCGCGCTGCTTATCAATTTTCTCAGCGTTGATTTTTCCTTGATTATATTCGCATAATACGCGGTATGGCGCGTAGTCGGGACATCCGTTGCCGCATTCCTTAAATACGTCATTCCGCCGACGGCTTCAAGCTTATCGTATTGATTGAGTCGATTGGAAATGGTAATAAAATCTATAGGACTGTTTTCGTTAAACAGCTCTATTATAACATTATATATCTCGCGGTTCTGCGGAAAATAAAAATCATCCGCCCTCACTATTTCCGCCGACGCTGTTACACTCTGTGTATCCGTAAGCGCGCTTCCGATAACAGCCAGTTCTGCTTCACGGCTATACGGCAGCTCTCTGCCCATAACGTCAACAGGTACCTCCGCCATTTCGCCGCACCTCCTCTGAAAATTCGATTTCTGCTTACGCTTCCTTAACAGTTACCCGAAGCTTACCCGTGATTCCCGTGTAAACCTTAACGTCTACCTCCGTTGTACCGATAGCCTTAATTCCGTCCGGCATAACAAATTTCTTTTTGTCAAGCTTTATATGATGCTGCGCCGTAAGCGCCTCTGAAACATCCTTGGACGTTACCGAGCCGAAAAGCTTTCCGTTGCTTCCTGCCTTAGCGGTGATAACAACTTCGATTTCCTTCATCCTTTCAACGATTTCATTTGCTTCTTTTTTCTCTGTTTGAATCTTATATTCAAGAGATTCCGCTTTGCCCTTCATTACGTTGATATTGGATTTGGTTGCTTCCTTTGCAAGTCCGCGAGGTAAAAGATAATTTCTCGCGTAGCCGTCGGAAACATTAAGCATCTGTCCCTTTTTGCCTTGACCCTTTACATCCTGATTCAAAATAACCTGCATGAATATTCCTCCTATCTATTATCCTTTAAATAGCGATTAACCGCCGCCGTTACATCGGCAACCGCCATATCTACGCTTCTGTCCTTTAGCTGTGCTCCCGCAACCGTCATATGTCCGCCGCCGCCGAGCATTTCCATAAGAACCTGCACATTTATATCGCCCATTGAACGAGCGCTTATCGCTGCGCATCCGTCAAGCGGATACACTACAATCGATGCCGTTATATTCTTTATATTAAGCATTTCATCTGCCGCCTGCGACGCGATAACCTTTATAT
>JAJBTG010000075.1 GCA_020860985.1 Oscillospiraceae bacterium | reverse complement strand
ACACGTCAATAGAAACATTGAATAATCTCCTACTCCTAAGCTGAATCGCCACTGTGGTCTTCAGTTTTGTTTTTCTGTTAAACATCAGAATTTACGCTGGGTCACATTGTGACTCAGCTTTTTTTGTAAATCTGCTCTTCGCCCGAAAACACGGGCTTGATTAAATATCCTTCGCTTTCAATATCCGTATTGAAGGCTCGGAGTTGTCAAACTAAAAATACACATTTTAGGAGGTAACCATTATGAACTATAAAAAATACAAGCGTATGTACCATCCGGTTCCCATAAAGAACCGCGAGTGGCCGGACAAAGAAATTACGAGCGCGCCTATTTGGTGCAGCGTAGACCTTCGCGACGGTAACCAGGCGCTTTATTCGCCTATGACGATTGATGAGAAAATTGAGTTTTTTAAGTATCTTGTGAAATTGGGCTTTAAGGAAATCGAGGTGGGATTCCCGGCGGCTTCGGCTACGGAGTTTGAGTTTGTCCGCCGTCTTATCGACGAGAATATTATCCCCGATGATGTGACTATTCAGGTGCTTACCCAGGCGAGAGAGCATATTATAAAAAAGACAATCGAATCTCTTGAGGGCGTTAAAAACGCGATAGTTCATTTGTATAATTCAACATCGACTCTTCAAAGGCGCGTTGTGTTCCACAAGGATAAGGAGGAAATTAAGCAGCTTGCAATAGATGGAGCAAAGCTTGTAACAAGCCTTGTCGACGGCAATCTGAGCGGTAATATCCGATATGAGTATTCGCCGGAAAGCTTTACCTGTACCGAGCCGGAATACGCTGTTGAGATAACAAATGCGGTGCTGGATATTTTGAAGCCGACTCCGGAGAGAAAGGTAATAGTTAATCTGCCGTCTACCATTGAGGTTGCGACGGCAAATGTGTACGCAGACCAGATTGAGTATATGTGCAAGAATCTGAATAACCGTGAAAATCTTATAATCAGTCTGCACGCGCATAATGACCGCGGAACGGGCGTCGGCTCTACCGAGCTGGGACTTCTTGCGGGCGCGGACAGAGTTGAGGGAACACTTTTCGGAAACGGAGAGCGCACCGGCAATACCGATATTATAACGGTCGCGCTGAATATGTTCTGCCAGGGTGTTGACCCGAAACTTAATATAGACAATATCGATGAGATAATAGAAGTCTTTGAAAAATATAATCGTCTGCCCATTCATCCCAGACATCCCTACGCCGGAGAAATGGCGTATGTGGCGTTCTCCGGTTCACATCAGGACGCGATAAAAAAGAGCATGGATTTGTATGAGCAGGAGGGTTCAAAGACGTGGGCAAACCCATATCTGACAATCGATCCCACGGATTTGGGCAGAAAGTATGAGCCGATTTTGATTAACAGTCAGTCCGGAAAGGGCGGCGTAAGCTACATAATGGAAAACAAATACGGATATACGCTTCCAAAGCCGATGCTTATTGAGTTCTCCGCTATCATAAACGATATGTCGGACGCGAAGCAAACCATGCTTACAAATCATGAAATCCACCAGGCGTTCAAGGATATATATGTAAATATCACATCCCCGATAAAGATGCTTTTCTATCATTCAAGTCACGACGCGGACAATTCAACCACAATTTCCGCGACGATTGAGGCCGATTCAAATGTAAAAACCATTACCGGCAAGGGCAACGGTCCTCTTGACGCGCTGTGCAACGGCTTGAGAAAATATCTCGGCAAGGATTTTGAAATTTCAAATTATACGGAGCATTCGCTCGCGCGCTCATCATCGTCAAAGGCGGCGGCATATATCGGAATTAAAACCGACAGTGACCGAATTTATTGGGGAGCGGGCGTTGACGCGAATATCAACACTGCGTCCATTTACGCGCTGATAAGCGCTGTAAACAGAATGACTGAGAATAACTAAACGGCGCTGCCGATTTGAGGCTGTCAACAAATATGTTGACAGCCTCAAGCGTTTTTAAGCGCTATAGAACTAAAAGTAAGATGTCCCCCGCCTCTATAGGCGGCGGGTTCCGCTTACTTTTTTCAGTGGCGGTACAATCCGCCACTGAAACGTTGAATGACGGGGCAAAGCCCCTTATTGAAAAAGCTAACGCCGTTTCGCAGAATCCGTAACTTTGCTTGGCGCCGCGGAGTGTGACGGTGATTTTAGATGAAGGAGTAATTGTTATGAGAAAATTTTTTGAGGAAACGCTGAGTAAAGCGATGAGATTGTCTTTTGCTCTTACCTGTTCGGCACTGCTGTTTTTTGGAATGTGCATAAATATGTCTTCGGCTTCGGCGGCGGATATTGAAATCGGAAGCTACATTGAAATGGGCACGTATTACGGCGAGTCAATCCTATGGCGGTGCGTGGGATTTGAGAGGATAAGCGGATATGACGATAACGGAAATCCGATAATAGATTCGACAGATACATCAACGGAATACCGTGAGGTGTATCTGCCGCTGAAGCGTGCGGATAAAATAATATGCTTAAAGCCGTTTGACGCAAAGACGAGTTCCGATTCGGAAACGGGTTCGCACGGCAGGAGGGCAAATATCGACAATTGCGGCAGTAATTACTGGGCTGACAGCAATATGCGCTCATGGCTTAATTCAAGCGAAAGCGCGGGTGAGGTTACGTGGCTCTGCGGAAATCCTCCCGCGGGCGAGCTTGCGGGGACGTATTCTTTGGTAGGCTCAAATCCGTATGATATGGAGGCGGGATTTTTAACTAATTTTTCACAGGAGGAAATAAGCGCGGCGGAAGCCGTCGCACAAAAGTCCATAGCAGCGTATCCCGAATACGAGAGCGGAATATATGATTCGGGAAGTGAATTGTTTATATGTAACAAGGATATAGATAATGCTGTGCAAAATTATCGCGACGCATATTCGGAAACAGTGACTGATACGATGTTTCTCCTTGATGTTAAACAAGCGAATGAAGTGTACGCAAACAGCGGCGTGTTGGGAGAGGACTATTATATAGGCGAACCCACGCAACAATGTATTGAAAACAGCGAATATGTGTCGTATTCAACAGGTTCCGAAAATAAATGAAATTATTGGCTGCGAACCCCTGACACGGATTACAAAATTTTCGGACGAATCAGTACGGGATATATAAGCTACGGCGGCAGTGTTTTATATACCGATACGGTTGACGGAGAAAAAGGAGTGCGTCCTGCTTTTTTCCTTGCCGCCGACACGGGCTTTATTTGCGGTGACGGCACGAATGACAGTCCGTATCGCATTTCATATCAAGAGGAAGAGGAGAAGCCGGAGGAGAGCGAGGCTCCCTCGGATTGGGCGCAGTCCGAAATCAACGAGGCTCTTGAACTCGGAATACTGCCCGATTCGATTAGGTCGGAGTGGCAGTCACCGATAACGCGGCTTGAGTTTTGCAGGCTCGCTTGGATTTTATATTCGGGACTTGCGGAAAATGAGGAATACTCGGATGATTTTACGGACACCTCCGACCTATCCTCGGAGGACGGCGCCGCGGTTAGTGCTGCGGCGGAATTGGGGATAATAACCGGATATGAGGACGGCACCTTCCGTCCGTATGATGAAATAATGCGGGATGAGGCGGCGGCTATACTTATGCGTATTTCAAAGCTGATTACGGATAACGAAGCGGTTACCGCGGACGATACGGAATTTACAGACTGTGGCGGCATATGGGCGAGGGAGGCGATTGAATACGTGTGCGGTCTTGGTATTATGCGGGGTGTTGAAAGTGTATATGAAATATCGGAAGCCACGGTCGGCAAACGGCATATTGTCACGTTTGCCCCATATGATACATATACGCAGGAGCAGGCGGTGCTGACGGTTTACAGACTGTACAAGCGTGCGGTTGAAAATCGGTTTTGATAATCCAAGATAATTTTATGGCAAAAACAGTTGAATTTTTCGGTAAAAGAGTATATAATATTTAAGGACAAATATTGAGGGGTGTTTCTTGATTTTCTGTGTTTATATGAAACTGGGATATTCATATATAAAAGGAGAGAATTTATGACGGATAAAAGAATAGTCGATGAATGCGGTGTATTTGCGATTTATGACACGGACGG
>JAJBTG010000191.1 GCA_020860985.1 Oscillospiraceae bacterium | reverse complement strand
CGGCGCCGGCAACCACGTTTGCTCACCTTGACGCAACTACGGTTCTGGCGCGTCAGATTGCGTCGCTCGGGATTTATCCGGCGGTAGATCCGTTGGAATCCGCCTCGCGAATTTTAACGCCCGCTATTGTCGGGGAGGAGCATTATAAAACGGCGCGCGGCGTGCAGCGTATTTTACAGCGTTATACGGAATTGCAGGATATAATTGCGATTATGGGTATGGATGAATTGTCCGAGGAGGATAAAAATACGGTAAACAGGGCAAGAAAGGTTCAAAGATTTTTATCGCAGCCGTTTTCGGTAGCGGAGCAGTTTACCGGTATGCGCGGAAAATACGTCCCAATCAAGGGAACGATACGCGGATTCAAGGAAATTATCGAGGGCAAATGCGACGATATTCCCGAATCCTGCTTCCTGTTCGCGGGAGGAATCGACGAGGTACGCGAGAAAGCGGAGGGGATGAGGGATTAGTTCATGAGTACATTTCATTTGCAGATAGTAACGCCCGACGGATTGATGTTTGACGGCAGCGCCGAAAGTATTCTTGCGAGGACTGCCGAGGGTGATGTGGGGATATTATCCGGTCATGCCGACTATGTAACTCCGCTTTCAACGGGAATTATGCGCGTAACCTTAGAGGGCGGCGAGGTTAAAACGGCGGCGTGCTCCGGCGGACTGCTGAGCGTTAAGGACAGCGTAACGCGTATCGCGGCGGATACCTTTGAATGGGCGGAGGACATAGATATTGAACGCGCTCAGCGCGCGAGGGAAAGAGCGGAACGGCTCATCGAGGAAAAGTCGGATTACGAGGAAAAGGCAGCCGAGGTAAGCCTTAAGCGTGCGCTTGTACGTATACGGGCGGCGGGTGAAAGGATGTAGGCGCCGCGTATTCGCTTTGAATATACAAAAAAATAGAGGCGACACGCTCGGCGTGCCGCCTCTGTTTGGATTCATATTACAGAATTGATTTTACATATTCGGCAATCTTATCGCACTTGCAGTTTGCAAAGAACAAATCCTTAAACTGCGCGCCCGATACCGCGCCCTTAACGAGGTCGGCATCAAGCTGCGGAAGAATGTCAAGCAAATCTCTGTGAGTAATCTTCTTGACTTCGTTAAGAATTTTAGCGTTTCTCTGTTCGGGAACAGCTCTTTCCTTAGGATAGCCGCCGCCCCACTCTTCAACAAAGAGCTTCTCAAACACATATTGCAGGTTTAATTCGGCACCCCAGCCCCAACCCTTTGCAAAGGGCATTGCAATACAGTTACCGTTGTTTACCTGCGTAAACTGGTAAGCGTCCGTCGGGTCTACAACATGACCGCACAATACGCCGGGGAACGCATTGCAGGCAAGGCAAGCGCCCTCGCCCGTGCCGCAGCCGGTGATAACAAGGTCCGCTGCGCCGGAGTTTAACAATATTGCGGCGAGAATACCAATCTGCACATATGTAAGCTGAGCTTCATCCTCCGCCGTGTACATACCGTAATTAAATACTTCGTGTCCCAAAGGTTCAACTACCTTTTTCAGTGTTTCAACGATAACGCCGTTCTTTGCAGCCTGGCTGTTTTCGTTAATTAAAGCAATTTTCATTGGAATAACCCTCTTTCCGAAATTATATTCAGGCAACCGATGCCTGTTTTTTTATATTATAACAAATTTGCGCCCGGTTTGCAATATATATAGAATAAAAAAGTTTTGATAAAATGTGCCGCGGATTCGTTGACAAACAATATTATATGTGGTATAGTATTGTTAATAACAATATATTACTAAATTAAGGAGGGTGCTATGATATTTAGTGTAAACGGCGCGCTTCTCGATACGTTGGTGCTTTCCATAGTTGAGCGCAGCGATACCTATGGATATGAAATAACCCGTGAGCTTCGCGAATCCTTGGAAATTTCGGAGTCAACGCTTTATCCGGTTCTCAGGCGGCTGCAAAAGGATGCCTGCCTGGAAATATACGATAAGGAGTTCTCCGGTAGAAACAGGAGGTATTACCGCATAACGGAGCGCGGAAAATGTCAGCTTGAGCTTTACAGAAGCGAATGGGAGAATTACAGCAGTAAGATAGATAATATTATCGAGGAGGTCATATGACATGAATAAAAAGGAGTTTTTGGAACAGCTTCGCAATGAGCTGCGCTTTTTTCCGCCCGAGGAAATAGAGGACGCAATAGATTACTATGATGAATATATAAGCGAGAGCGCGGACGAGGAAACCGCGCTTTGGGAGCTTGGCTCTCCGAAGCGCGTAGCGGAGGAGCTGAAAAAAGAATATTATAATAAGAGCGGGTCAAGCAATACGCTTCCGGCAATAACCGCTCGTGAGGGTAACCGCGGCTCCGATAACCAAAAGGAAGGCTCCGTATGGCTTTATGTATTGATTGTTGTGCTTGCGTTGGGCTTCGGTATACCGGTTTTGAATCTTATAAGCGGATGGTTTTCTGCCGTTACTCCGCTGCTGCTGTTGGTGATTGCCGCAATTATTCTAGTAAAGGTGCTCAGGAATAAAAGCCGCGGCTATGAGGAACGCGGCGAATATATTCAGACCTGCTCGGACATAGCTCGGCTCGATATTAATCTTGGGGCGGGGAAGTACGTTATTGAACAGGGGAATGCCTTTAAGATAGACGGCGGTAATTTTAAAAGCTATATCAGCGGCGGAACCTGGTATATATCCGATAATATATCGGGCGGCATAGGCGCGAACCAGAGAATAACAACGATTACCGTACCGGAGTATTTCACTGCCGAATCCGCGAAGATACGGCTTGGCGCGGGAAATTTGCTTATAAAAAAACTGTCGGCGTATATGATGAGCTTAGAGGTTTCCGCGGGAAATATGGAGGCTTCGGATATATACGCAAAGGGACTTAATATGAAATGCGGCGTGGGAAGAATGAAGGTCGGAGCAAGTATGCACGGCGATGTGACAGTGAACTGCGGAATCGGCGATGTGTCGCTCAAGCTTACCAACCGCGAGGACAGCTTCAGCCGCAATATATCCGTGGGGCTCGGAAAGGTGTCCGTAGGCGGGCAGGAGATAAGCGGCAACGGAAAATCCGCGTATAACAATGGTGCGCCGTATAATATGAATGTAAAATGCGGCGTAGGAAACGTAAAAATAGAATTCGGCGGAGCTGTAGCCTAATAAATATTTTATGAAAGGGGTTGAGGTTATAACATGAATAAGGACGAATATATTTCGGATATTAAAAAAGAGCTCGGCTTTATGCCGTATGATGAGGTACTAAAGGCGGAGGAATATTTCAACAGCTATTTCAGCGGCGCGGAAAGCTGCGATGAGGTTATAAAAAGGCTCGGGACGCCTAAGGAGGCGGCGCAGAGATATTGCAGGAACAGAAGGGATAATGAAAAATACAAAAGACGATATGAGAATAAATCGAGGAACTATACCGGTTGGGTTATAGCGATAATAGCGGCGGTGTTTTTGTTCCCGATATGGGCGCCGGTGCTGATATTATCGGCGGCATTTATAATCTGTCTTATTGTTTTTATGATAACGGTGAGCTTCGGAACGTGGCTTAGCGGCGGAGCCGCGATATTGAGCGGGATTTTCGCGAAAGCCGCGATTGCCGATAAGCTGATTCAGTGCGGCTTGGGATTCCTGATGTTCGGGGTCGGACTGATGTTGTCATGGCTGCTTGTATGGGCGTTCATAAATATAAGCATATGGATTATACGCAAGGTAACAAAGAGCTGAGGGAAAGGACGGAATTAAGATGAAAAGAAAAATAACGAAAATCGTGGCGGCTATCTCCGCCGTATTCGTCATATGCGGTATAATTCTTTGCACGGCGGGGGCGGTCGAGAACGGAAGTCTGAGCCGCGCGCTTAAAAATATGGGCGTTAATATATATTACAACGATAATCATGAAAACAACAGAAACGGCTACGAATATTACAATGATGACATTGACGATTTTGATGCGTTTTTTGATGAATTTTTTGACGTTTATGAGGGAGGGAACGGAGATGAAGAGTCTTTATAAAAGCACGGTAAAAAGAATGATATGAGGCGTGTGCGGGGGTATAGCGTATTATTTCAACCTTTACAACTAGCTGATAAGTA
>JAJBTG010000171.1 GCA_020860985.1 Oscillospiraceae bacterium | reverse complement strand
GCGCTGATACCCGCCCGATGTAATCACCGCTTTATCCGTATTTTTTACGCCGCCTATGTATTCATCCTGATTGAACGGATCTATTATTGCGACATTCCATTCCGAGCCGTCGGGCTTATTTCCCAAAGTTTGAACATTTCCTCCGAGCGAGATAACAGCCGATTCAACTCCGCTGTCGCTTAATACCTCCATAACGCGGTCGGAAGTATAGCCCTTTGCAATCCCGCCGAGGTCAAGGCTCATATCCAACGGAGTTTTTACCGTGGTTCCGTCAAGCTCCGCCCGTGAGTAATCGACCCTTTCCAATGCCGCCGCAAGCTCATCATCAGAGGGGACATAAAAATCCTGACTGTAAAATTCCCACAAGTCCATCACCGGAGCAATGCTTACATCAAAGGCACCGTCCGTATCGTATCCGATTTCAAGTGCCGTCCGCAGAATTTCCGCCGTTTCCTCAGATACCGTTGTCTCCTCCGAATGATTGATTTTATAAATCTCGCTGTTTTTGCTGCCACGCGTCAACAGTGCTTCTATTCTTTTTATTTCGTCCTCCGCTTTGTCAAGAACCTCGTAATCCTCAGAATACGCTTTTATGTTCATTACCGTATCCATCGCGTATATTGTTTTTGAGTATTCCTTTACTTCCTCGCTTGTATTATTCGTATTCGCGCACCCGCACATCATAATAACGGCTATCGCAGCAGCTGCCGGAATATTTTTTCCCATTGGTTTATTACCTCCAAACTTTTTTTACGCCGTCGAGTCTTTTTAGAGTAAGCTGCGCGGTTATTCCCGTAAAAAGCCCCGTAATAATTCCGCTTATCATCAGAACCGGCAAATACCAAAAGATGTATGACAATTCCGTCACATACCACGCGACGAGAATTTGACCTATATTGTGTCCTATGGCACCCAGTATGCTTATGACCCAAAGCTTGTCTTTGCCCAAAAACAGAGAGACTATACTCATAAAAGCAAAGCTCACCAAGCCGCCGGCAAGGCTGTACATAAACCCCATAACATTGCCGGCGAATATACTTCCGATTACTATTCTGAGAATATTGATAAGAAGCGCCTCTTTTCTCCCGATTACAAAAATCGCCATTAGAATAATCACGTTTGCCAACCCCAACTTTATACCCGGTATTGGTGCCAAGGGAGGCAACTGTGATTCTATAACGAACACAATAAGCGCGGCAGCCAGAAACATCGCGCATAATGTAAGCTTTCTTGTTTTCATAAAAACCTCATTTCATTCTTTAAAAGAGAGGCTCATCCCGTAAAGAATGAGCTTCTCATTTGCCGCTTTTAAAGAGCAAATGCCCTATAGTATATGAATGTAACTTATGTAACGTGCTTAAATATTTTATTCCGTATATTCCACGGTTGTTTCAACTGCCATGCACTTTGGCTGCATATCGTTCCAAAGCATAGCCTTTATCGTGTATGTTCCCGTCTCGGATGGTGTGAATGTGTTCTCGGATTCCTTTGATATATAAACAAGAACACCGCTGCCGTCATATATCGCCACATACAAATCGTTTCCATCCGTCGATACGTAATCAACGGTATAGCTTATCGCTCCGCTATCATACAGCGCGGTAATGCCCTTAACGTTGTTAGGCGCAAGTCCTATCAGTTCCTCAAGTTCGCCGATAAGCTCGTCCGCTTCGTCCGCAGTCGCTTCCTCATTGGCAAGAAGCGTCTCAGCCTCAGCAATATGCGCTGCCAACTGCGTCAATGTCTCATCGCCACTTACGAGAACCGAACCTGTTGCAATAAGCTGATTCAGCGTTTCCTTCTGTGCGTCTGTAATGAGATCGCTTACCGGTGTGCCGTAGGTTACCGAAAGCGTCTTCGGCGCATAGTTATCACTCGAAATCGATACGGTATATGACGTCTGAGTTTCAAGAACGCCGTCCAAGGCAACCGTGCCGTCAGTAATTTCAGCGTCCTGGGCAACATAATAGCTTGTTCTGCCCGAGGTGTAATATACGCTTACCTTTGGATTTGTAAACGCCGTCGGAATGGATATTTTCAATGTAGTCGCGTCCGTAATTTCGGCCGTTGTTTCTTCTTCACCCGAATAATACTCGGGAAGCGTGAGTTCTCCCTCTATCGTGTAAACTCCTATGTCCGTAATCAGCTTTACGCTTGTGATTGTCTTGCCGTTCAAATTGAATGTTTTAAACGCCTGACCGCCGTGGTTTGTTTTACCGTTGCCCTCGGGGACAGAAATAGCGATTTCTGCGTTTGTAACTCGTGTTCCAATCCAAAGGTTTTCGAGCATTCCCATTCCGTAAGTTTTACCGTCGCTGTCGGTAAGTATGATGCCGCCAATGGTAACGCCTGTATTATCGCCGATGGTAACACTGTCCGCTGTAAGTACGCCGACAAGCTCAAACATATAATCACCGTAGCTTGATGATGTCGACACCTCGCCGAGCGAAAGGGTCGAGCTGTCGCCTGTCGCAGCCGTTACCGCTAAGAATGTATATTTTTCGTCAGCATATGATACAACCTTATAGGCTGACGGCTCCGACTCAAGGACTTCGCTGATATAGTAGTCATCGTTTTCCGTAAGTGTCGATGATTTCAGCTCATCGTATACATCCGTGTTTATCGCAACGGGGTACACAACACCGCAAATGTCTGTGCCGTCGTTATATGTACCCTTGGCAAGCCCTGTTGTACCCGCGAATTTAGTCGTTGTTGCGGTTGATACCGCGTCGTAATATTCGTCAACGCTTTCCGATGAATAGAAATCGCCGTAGGGGATGTTCATCATTACGTAGGTAAGATTTGCCTTTGCCAATGTTATCAGCTCTTCCAGCTCGCCGATAAGCTCATCCGCCTCATCTGATGTCGCGTTCTCATTCGCAAGGAGCGTTTCCGCCTCTGCAATATGCGCCGCAAGCTGCGTCAATGACGCATCTCCGCTTACGAGAACCGAGCCTGTTGCAATAAGCTCATTCAGAGTTTCTTTCTGCGCTTCTGTCATAAGATTGCTTACCGGTGTGCCGTAGGTAACCGACAATGTTTTCGGCGCGTAATTGTCGCTCGTAACCGATACAGTGTATTCCGTCTCTGTTTCAAGAACGCCATCCAAGGCAACCGTGCCGTCTGTAATTTCAGCGTCTTCGGCAACATAATAGCTTGTTCTGCCCGAGGTGTAATATACGCTTACCTTCGGATTCTCAAACGCTGTCGGAACCGATATGGTCAGAGTATTCGCGTCCGTGATTTCGGCTGTTGTCACCTCTTCACCCGAGTAGTATTCGGGCAGTGTGAGATTGCCCTCTATCGTATAAATTCCAACGTCCGTAATCAGCTTCACGCTTGTGATTGTCTTGCCGTTCAAATTGAACGTCTTAAACGCCTGACCGCCGTGGTTTGTTTTACCGTTGCCCTCGGGGACAGAAATAGCGATTTCTGCGTTTGTAACCCTCGTTCCTATCCAAAGGTTTTCAAGCATTCCCATTCCGTAGGTTTTACCGTCGCTGTCGGTAAGGATGATACCGCCAATGGTAACGTCTGTATTATCGCCGATGGTCACGCTGTCCGCCGTAAGTACGCCGACAAGCTCAAACATATAATCGCCGTAGCTGGACGATATCGATGCCTCGCCGAGCGAAAGCGTAGAGCTGTCGCCTGTAGCACCCGTTACCGCTGAGAATGTGTATTCGCCCTCCGAATATGCCACAATCTTGTACGCCGCAGGTTTTGTGTCAAGGACTTCGCTGATATAGTAGTCATCGTTTTCCGTAAGCGTCGATGATTTCAGCTCCTCGTATACAGCCGTGTTTATCGCAACGGGATACACAACGCCGCAAATGTCTGTGCCGTCGTTATATGTGCCCTTAGCAAGCCCCGTTGTACCCGCGAATTTAGTCGTTGTTGCGGTTGATACCGCATCGTAATATTCGTTGACGCTTTCCGACGAATAGAAATCACTGTAGGGAATGTGCATCATTACGTAGGTGTAATTCTCGTCGCTCGTTTCCGTTGCCGACGCAAATGTCGGTGCCATACAAAAAAGCATAGAAAGCAAAACCAGTAATGTGAACCCACCCCTGTCAAGTAGACAGAGTAAATAACAAAAATTTTTTGTACAG